>JAVEDQ010000339.1 GCA_030840885.1 Frankiaceae bacterium | reverse complement strand
CGGATCCACCAGGTGGCGTAGGTGGAGAACTTGTAGCCCTTGGCGTAGTCGAACTTCTCGACCGCGCGGATGAGGCCCAGGTTGCCCTCCTGCACCAGGTCCAGCAGCGTCATGCCGCGACCGGTGTACTTCTTGGCCACCGACACGACGAGCCGCAGGTTGGCGGAGATCAGCTGCTGCTTGGCAGCCTTGCCGTCCTTGACCAGGGCGTTGAGGTCGCGACGCAGCGCCGGCTTCATCTCGCCGCCGTTGTTCAGCTTGTGCACGGCGAACAGGCCGGCCTCGACCCGCTTGGAGAGCTCGACCTCCTGCTCGGCGTTCAGCAGCGGGACCTTGCCGATCTCGCGGAGGTACAGGCGCACCAGGTCACCGGTGCCGCTCGCCTCGGACGCCGACGGCTTGACCGGCCGGTCGTCCTCCTCGACGACGTCGACCTTGGCCTCACCGAGCCGACGTACCAGCGCCGGCAGCAGCTCGGCGCCGAGGTCGGCCTTGTCGAGCGTCTCCTTGAGCTCGGCGAGCGACAGCTCGCCGTTCTCACGGCCACGCGCGACCAGCTCGGCGACCTGCGGAACGTCCAGCTCTTCCGTCAGGTCGATCGTGGACAGGGATCGCGAGGCAGCCTCACCGGCGACCGGGGCCTTGGTGCCCGCCTTGGCGGACTTGGCAGCGGTCGTCTTCCCAGCGGCCGCAGGCTTGCGGGTCCGACGGGTGCGAGGGGTCTCAGCAGTAGCAGTAGGCGGAGTCATAAGTCTTTCGGTCTCGACGCGGGAAGATCAGTCGATCGATGAGTACTGTGGGCGACGGCTCAAACATTCAGCCCGTCCGTCGTTCCAACGATCGGCGGGCAGGGAAAATGCCCGCTCGGCCCGCATGCCCGGGGCCGACCTGATCAGGCTAGCCGAATAGGCCCAGTCCGTCACGGGGGCTGAGTGCGTGACGGTCCGCACAAGAGCCAATCCTGCAGAGTATTGACAACGCTCGTCAAACATCCGCGGGCCGACTGTTCAGAGCTTTCGCAGCGACCCGGAGGTCGCGGACAAACCCGTCATACATCTCTTCTTGCTGGTCACCGCCCCGTAGCACCGCGCTGGGGTGCAGCGTCGCCATCACTCGTGCCGAGCTTCCGGGTGGTCCCTCGAGCAGTTGGCCCCGTGACTTCGTCACCCGAAAGGACTGGCCCAGAAGGGCCCCCGCCGCGGTGGCCCCCAGCAGCACGACCAGCTCCGGGCGGACGCGGTTGAGCTCGGCCACCAGCCACGGCTTGCACGAGGCAACCTCGAGGGCATCCGGCTTGGCGTGGATACGCCGCTTGCCGGTGGACGCCATCGTGAACTTGAAGTGCTTGACCGCGTTGGTGACGTAGGCCTGCTCGCGATCGATGCCTGCGTCCTGCAGGGCGCGGTCCAGCAGTTTGCCCGCCGGACCCACGAACGGCCGGCCCCGACGGTCCTCGACGTCGCCGGGCTGCTCCCCGACCAGCACCAGCCGGGCCGACGGCTGTCCCTCGCCGAACACCACGCCGGTGTTCTCGAGCTCGGCCAGGCCGCAGCCCCGGCAACCGCGGGCCGCCTCGGCCAGGCCGGGCAGGTCGACGCCGTGCGGGACGAATTCGGCTGCCGTGCGCTCGGGCTGTCGTGTCGGCACGCAGTCGTGCCTACCCCGACGGGAGCCGGCTACCGCCGCGCCGCCTCGTACCGAGCCAGGGAATCCTTGCGCTCGGCGGCGTGGTCGACGATCGGTTGCGGATAGCCCTCCGGGATCCCGCCCCGGAGCTTCCAGGGCTCGTGCACCGACTTGCCCTCGACGCCGGACAGCTCGGGGATCCACCGCCGCACGTAGCTGCCGTCGGGGTCGAACTTGCTCCCCTGCAGCGTCGGATTGAAGATGCGAAAGTACGGAGCGGCGTCGGTGCCGGTCCCGGCGGTCCACTGCCAGCCGTGGTTGTTGGAGGACAGGTCCCCGTCACAGAGCCGCTGCAGGAACCACCGTGCCCCTCGCTGCCACGGCAGGTGCAGGTCCTTGATGAGGAACGACGCCGTGATCATGCGGACCCGGTTGTGCATCCATCCCTCGGCCAGCAGCTGGCGCATGCCCGCGTCGACGATCGGGTAGCCGGTGCGGCCCTGCGTCCAGGCCTCGAAGAACTGCTCGTCGGTCTCGGTCGAACCGTTGCCGTACTGCATGCCGGCGAGCGCCTCGGTCAGGTCCCACCGCGCCGATCCGGGGTTGTGGAACAGCACGTCGGCGTAGAAGTCACGCCAGGCGATCTCGCTCCGGACCGTCTCCGCCCCCTTGCTGCTGCCGAGCTGATCGAGCACCGTCCGCGGGTGCAGGCACCCGTACTTCAGGTACGGCGAGAGCCGGGAGGTCGCGTCGCGGCCCGGCAGGTCCCGGTTGTCGGCGTAGCCCTGCACCCCGGCGAGGAAGTCCTGCAACCGCCGTTGCCCGGCCTTCTCCCCGGCCTCGGGCAGCGTGGTGCCGTCGATGTCGGGGTCGCCCGGGATGCCGTCTGTCTTGATGCCGACCGGGTCGGCCCCGATCCACGGCACAGAGCGGACGCCCTGCGCCGGTCGCCGGACACCGTGGTCGGTCCAGGCCCGGTAGAAGGGCGTGTAGACGCGGTACGGCGCTCCGTCGTCCTTGGTGATCCGGCCGGGGGCCACGGCGTACGGCGAGCCGGTGCGGACCAGCCGACGCCCGGCGGCGACCAAGGGCTGCTCCACCTTCTCGTCACGCTCGCGCCCGTAGGGGCCGTAGTCGGCGCTGATGTGCACCGAGGACGCGTCGACCTGCTCGGCGAGCTGAGGCACCAGCTCCGCGGGGTCACCGACGCGGACGCAGAGCTTGCCGTCCATCGTCTCGTCCAGTGCCCGCAGGCAGCGGTAGAGGAAGGCGAGCCGGACCGGCCCGGCCGGTCCCCGCAACGTGTCGTCGAGCACGAACACCCCGAGAACTCCGTCGTCGCCGGCTTCGTCACGAGCGGCGAGCAGCGCCGGATGGTCAGTGAGCCTGAGGTCCCGCCGGAACCACAGAAGGGTGGGAGCCACCTGGCGAGCGTATGTAGGGATCTCGGGTCAAGTTGCGGGCAATTTGCCCGATTGCCCGCACCGGCACGGCTTGCGGATGCACCCTGAAGCTCGGCGCTGGGACGAGCACCGATCCCGACTCCGGAGGGGGCGAGGTGGAAGAACCGCTCGACCTCGAGCGCGCACGCCTCCTGCTGGTGTGGCTCCAGGCGCGGCGCCGGGTCGACGCCACCCTGTCGGAGCTCCTGGCCGCCGGCCCTGCCGGTGAGCGGCGGGTGCGCGGCCGGCTGCAGTCCGTGGAGGACCTCGAGCGGGCGGCGCAGCAGGCCTTCGCGACCTACTGCGCGTCCGCCCGCAGCACCGAGTCCGACGCGTCGAGGCCCCGGGCCGGCCACAGCAGCCAGCCGGGTGGCTCGGTCTCGCCGATCCGTCCGCTCCGGCTCATCGGCAACGTCTGACAGCTCCTGGCGCTCAGGAGTCGGCGTTCAGGGACGGCGGAAGGAAGCGTCCGTGCTGTCGACCAGCTGGACGGCCCGGTCCGGGTTGTCGGACGCGGACCGGGTGGCGACGACGACGACGCCGCGTGCGGTCGACAGACCCCGCACGACCACGGTGACCGGCGTCCCCTGACGGGTGTAGGTCACCGTGAGCTGCCGAGCCCGCTCGCCCCGGGCGCCGGTGGCGTCGACCGCGGGCGGGGTCGCGAACGCCGTCTGCCCGCGGGAGGTGTTGTGCACGTAGCTGGTGACGGCCACGTCCGGGTCCCCGGCGCGCGACAACCCGACCCCCACCTGCTCAGGGCCGTTGGGGTCGACGCGATAGTCGACGACCGCGTCGGTCCGCTGGGTCCACCCCGGGGGAGCCCGGACCACTAGGCCGCTCCTGGTGGTCTGCTCGGTCCAGTCCGCCGGCACACCGTCGACTCGGGCCGCCGAAGCGTTCCCGTCCGGGAGGGTGAGCGATGGGGTGCCAGGGGCGGCGTCGCTCGACGAACCGATGTCCCGGGCAAGGAAGGCGAGCAGCAGCCCGACGACGACGGCGGCGCCGATCGCGATACCGAGGGCGGCGAGGGCCGTCGTCGCCAGGCGACGCGACCGGCTGGGCTCGGGCGCGGCCCATCCGGCGGAGCGACCGGCTTCCGAGCCGTGGGTGCGGTGCTCCCCCGGGCCGGCGTGCTTCGTCGCGCCAGCGGGCGCCGCGGTACCGGCGCTGCCTGCGCTAGCGGGGCTACCGGGGTGCCCTGCGCCTGCGCTACCGGGGATGGGCATCTGCACGGTCGCGGAACTGCTGTCCACGCCCGCAGTGCTGCCCGCGTCCGATGCGGCGGCTCCGGCCTTGCCCGGCTCGTCGACAGTCATCACCCGGCCTGCCTACCACGCCGCAGCGGCGTCGCCGGGGAAGTGTGCGCGGCGGCACGCAGGACCTGTGGCAATCCACCCGAAGACCTCACGCGGGCCGCGCGAGGTCGGAGTGCCGCCGGTAAGCGGCGACGTCGCGCAGCGGTGGGCGGTCCAGGGCGTCGACGTCGATCTCCGCGCCCACGAGCCGGCCATCCACACGACGGAACTGGACGAGCTCCGTACCCGGTTCGGCGAGCCCCTCCCCAGTCAGGCGGCGGGAGGCGGCGAGCTGGATCTGCATGGCCATCCGTCCGAGCGCCTCGTCGTCCTGGTGCCGGTGGACGCGGCGACCGAGATCGACCTGGGCCATCCCGTCCAGACCCAGCAGGCGCAGCAGGTCGACGAGCAGTCCGACCTCGACGCCGTAACCCCCGGCGAAGGGCACCTGCTCGAGCACCGCGCGCCGGCCTGCGTACTCGCCCCCGAGTGGCTGTACCACCCCCGCGAGCTGGGGCCAGAAGGCGTTCAGCAGCGGGCGGGCGACGAGTTCGGTGACGCGTCCTCCGCCCGTCGGCGATGCCTCACCGGCCAGGCGCAGCGGTCGGTCGTACATGCCCTTGACGAAGTGGACGTCCGGTTCCCGCAGCAGCGGCCCGAGCAGTCCGAGGACGAACGCCGGGTCGAAGTCGACCAGGTCCGCGTCGAGGAAGACGACGAGGTCGCCCGAACTGGCCGCCAGCCCCTTCCACAGCGCCTCGCCCTTGCCGGGGCGGTCGCCGAGTTCGGGCAGGACTGCGGACTGCGCGACGACGCGTGCTCCAGCGGCGGCGGCCACCTCGGCTGTGCGGTCGACGGAGTGGGAGTCCACGACGAGGATCTCGTCCACGATCCCGGCCGCCTGCAGCTCGTCGCGGATGGCCCGCACGATCGCGCCGACCGTCGCCGCCTCGTCGCGCGCCGGCAACACCACGCTGACCTGGTGGTCGGCCTTCAGCCGCCTCACCTCGCCGAGGGGGAAGTCCGCCGCCGCGTACGACCGCGAGCGCAGCCAGCGCTGCGTAGCGAGTTGCACGGCGATCTGCTCCCGGAGGCGGTCGACCCGACGCGTGTGCGGCGCCGCGGACCCGGCGGGCCCGCCCACCCATTCTGCTTGGCCGGGTGCGCAGCCGCGCGCCGGGCGTTACATCTGGGTGTGCGTCTGTGGCGAGCGCCGCCCGCCGAACGTGCCGCCCTCGGCGAAGGCGGAGTCCTCGGCCGCAGCGGCGTGCTTGCGGGTGCGCAGCTCGAGGACGAGCGACACCAGGAGCGCCAGGCCGCCCACCACGACCATGACCTGGCCGATGCGCTCCCACATGAAGGCGAACACGGCGCCGAGCAGCAGCACTGCCAGCGACAAGTAGCCGATCATCAGCTGCGGGGACCGGCGTCGGGTGCCGGCCTGCGGTGACATGTCCATGGGTTGCTCCCCGGGGGCGACTTGTCGTCCTGGGTGCCCAATTCCGACCTGCCCCGAAACCTCCGGCGGCCCGGCGGGCTGACCGACCTACGCGGCCGAACCGAGACCGGCGAGTGGGCGAGGCTCGACGGCCCTGCCGTCAGGGAGCAGTTCGCCGGTGTCCTCGAAGAGCACGACGCCGTTGCAGAGCAGGACCCAGCCCTGGTCATGATGCTCGGCGACGATGCGCGCGGCGTCGCGGTCGGCGGCGTCGGCGCTCGGGCACGGGC
>JAVEDQ010000323.1 GCA_030840885.1 Frankiaceae bacterium | reverse complement strand
CGACGGCCGCTGAAGGCTGCTCCGAAGCGGATGTCGCCATCGATCAGCTCGCGGATGTCGCGGATGTTGTGCAGCGCCATGGCGGTGCGTTCCAGGCCCATGCCGAATGCGAACCCGGTGTAGCGGGTGGGGTCCACACCGCAGGCGGTGAGCACGGCCGGGTCGACCATCCCGCAGCCGCCCCACTCGAGCCAGCCCTCGCCGGAGCAGATGCGGCACGCCGGGTCCGGCCCGATCGGCTTGCCGACGGCATCGGTGCGGCTGTCGCCGCCGCAGCCGAAGCACTGCAGGTCGACCTCGGCGCTCGGCTCGGTGAAGGGGAAGAAGTGCGGCCGCAGCCGGGTCCTGAGCGAGCCGCCGCGCACGTCGGCGAACAGGCCCGCGGCAAAAGCGTCCAGCGTCCCGCGCAGGTCGGCCATGGTCAGCCCCTCGTCGACGGCGAGGCCTTCGACCTGGGAGAAGACGGGCAGGTGCGTGGCGTCGACGGTGTCGGCGCGGAACACCCGGCCCGGGCAGATGACGTAGACGGGCAGGTCGCGGTCGAGCAGCGAGCGGATCTGCACCGGGCTCGTCTGGGTCCGCAGCACGACCTGCGACTCCGCGGGCTCGAGGTAGAGCGTGTCCTGCAGCTCGCGGGACGGGTGGTCGGGCGGGGTGTTGAGGGCGTCGAAGTTGTACCAGCCGTGCTCGGCCTCCGGACCCTCAGCGACCTCGTAGCCGAGCGCGACGAAGACGTCGCCGACCCGGTCGATGACCGAGGAGAGCGGGTGCCGGGCGCCCACGGCCGTACGCGTGGCCGGAAGGGTGACGTCGACGGCTTCCTCGACGAGCACACGGGCGTCCCGCTCGGCGGTCAGCACCGCCAGCCGGGCCTCGTAGGCCTCGGTGACCGCGCGGGTCGCGCCCTGCAACCGCTTGCCGGCGTCCGCCCGGGCCTGTGGGGGCAGTGCGCCGAGCTCGCGCTTGGCGAGCACCAGCGGAGCGGTCCGGCCGGCGACGAACCGGCTGCGGACCTCGGCCAGCTCGTCGAGGTCGGCGGCCTGCTCGACGGCGGCGACCGCGTCGTCCCGGGCGGCGTCGATCTGCTCGGGCTGCAGGTCGGTCACCTGCACCGGGTCGTAGGACTTGTTGGGAGCGGACATGCGGGAGCAGCGCTCCTTCCTAATGGGGGCGCGAGCCGCGTCGACTCGCGAGATCGGGGTGCGCGAACCGCAGGGGTCAACGCGTGGGCAGCGGGGGCGCCCGCCGCACGGGGCCCGTCGCGGTCAGGCGAAGGGCGGCGCTCCGGCGGGCAGGGTAAATCGGAACTGGGCTCCGCCGCCGTCGGTCTGCCCGGTGGTGATGGTCCCGCCGTGCGCCTCGACGATCCCCTTGACGATGAACAGACCGAGGCCGGTGCCACCCCGCCGGTTCCCGCCGCGCCAGAACTTGGTGAAGATGCGCGCCCGGGTGCTGGTCGGGATGCCGTCGCCGTGATCGGACACGACCACCTCGACACCAGGGACGGCCCTGCCGTCGACGTCAGAGCCGGCCCCACCATCGACATCGGAGCCCGACCCGCCGTCGACGGCGACGTCGGTGAACCGGACGTCGATCTCGACCACCCCGCCGCCGTGGCGGAGCGCGTTCTCGACCAGGTTGGCCAGCACCTGGTCGAGCTTGTCGGGGTCGAGCCACATCTCGGGCGACTCACCGCTCTCGCGCACGACGAAGCGGCTCTCGAGTTCGCCGGACGCGACGTGCCCGGCGACCACGCGGCGCACCCGCTCCCGGACGTCGACGACCTGCTTGCGCAGCTCGAGGCGACCGGCGTCGATGCGGCTGACGTCGAGCAGCTCGGTCAACAGGCGTGTGACGCGGTCGGCGTCGGCGTTGACCGTGGCGAGCATGAGCTGCTTCTGCTCGTCGGTGAAGCGGTCCCACTTCGCGAGCAGGGTGGCCGTGAAGCCCTTCACGCTGGTCAACGGCGAGCGCAGCTCGTGGGCGACGGTGCTGACCAGATCGGCGCGGCTGCGCTCCAGCCGGCGCCGGGAGGCGGTGTCACGCAGGCACAGCACGAGGCGCTGCACCTGGCCCCGGTCGCGCACGTACTGCACGGTGACGAGCACCTCGCGGTCGCCGCCGGACATGCCGGCCGGGTCGGCGAGCATCAGGCGACGCTCGGGCTGCCGGCGGACGCCGGGCAGGCGGAGCAGGCCGCGCGAGCACTCCCACCAGTCGTTGCCACGCTCGTCGAGCAGCACGAGGACGTCGCCGATGTGACGACCGAGGGCGGCGGGTAGGTCGAGGTGGAGCAGCGCCGCGGCCGCAAGGTTGGCGCTGACCAGGCCACCGTCACCGTCGAGGACGAGGACGGCGTCCGGCAGCTCGTCGTAACTCGTCGGCACGGGTTCGGCCGCGTCGATGTCGACGGAGGGCGAACCAGGGCGCGTCGCGACGGAACCCGTCACCCGCCGACCCCCTCCCCAGCCCGCATATGCTGCGCGCGGGCGGATGCGTAGAGGCAGACCGCGGCGGCCGCAGCGA
>JAVEDQ010000307.1 GCA_030840885.1 Frankiaceae bacterium | reverse complement strand
GCTCGCTCCTCGTCGCCGTCGTCGTCGGCGCCCGCTTCGGGGCCACCGTGCAGGACCTCTCGACGGTCACCGCGCTGACCACGGCTGCGCTGGCCGGGCTGGTCGCGCTCGTCATCGATCTCGGAGTTCTGCGGATCTCCGGAACCGTCGGGCGACGTCAGCTCCCGGCGCTGCGCCCGGTCGCCGCGCTGCTGCCGGTGGTGGCCACCCTGCCGGTCGTCTACGTGATCGGCTGGATCGTGGGTCAAGCCGCCACATGAGACGGACCAGATGAAAAGGACCACATGAAGAAGTTCGTGGCGCTCGTCGCGCTGCTCGTGGTGCTGGTCGTGGCCGACCGGGTGGCGGTGGGCGTCGCCCAGGGCCAGCTCGCGTCCCGCGTGCAGACGAGCCAGGACCTGCCGAGCAAGCCCAGCGTGAACATCGCCGGCTTCCCGTTCCTGACGCAGGTGATCGGGGGTCGCTACGAGCAGGTCTCGCTCGGGCTGCCGGCCATCGATCGGGACGGGCTGCGGTTGTCCGAGGTGAACATCCGCGCCGACGGGGTGCGCGTCGCGCTCGGCGACCTGATCGGCGGCCGGGTCTCCTCGGTGCCGGTCGACCACGCGCGGGGCGACGTGCTGCTCACCTACGACGACCTCGACGCCTACCTCGCCCAGCGGATCGAGGTTCCGAAGGTGACGGTCAAACGCGACGGCCAGAATGCGAAGGTGACCGGCACCGTCGAGATCCCGTTCCTCAACCGCCCGGTCAGCGTCTCCGGCAACGCGGCCGTCGACGTCTCCGGTGACGAGGTGACCATCCGGCCCACAGCCGTCCAGGCGCTCACGGGCTTCCTCCCCGGCCTCGCCGAAGGGCCGGCGCGCGAGGCGCTCACCGTCCGGTTCTCCATCAAGGGGCTGCCGCTCGGTGTCCGGCTCGACCACGCCACCCTGACCGACGAGGGCATCCGCTTCACTGCACTCGCCGACGGGGTCACCCTCGACGCCGGGAAGGCCACGGGCTGAGTCGCGCCGGAATGGCCGACGCCCTCGGACCCTTGTCCCTGTCGTGACCGGTCTCGTCGTCCTCGTCGTGACGCTGCTGCTCGCCGCGGCAGCCGGCCTCGTCCTGCGCTCCCGCAACGGTCAGGTGCGCGCCACCCGCGAGGCGGCCTCGACGGGGGCGGCTGCCCTCGTCGCCCAGCTGGACGCCCTCGGCGTCGAGCGCGGCGAGCGGCTCACCCTCCTGCAGTTCTCCTCACCGTTCTGCGCCCCGTGCCGGGCCACCCGGACGCTGCTCGCCGACGTCGCGCGCACCGCCCCCGATGTTCGGCACGTCGAGGTCGACGTCGCCGCCGGAGATCCCGAGCTCGCGCTCGTCCGGCATCTCGACATCCGGCGCACCCCGACCACGGTGATCCTCGACAGCCACGGCGAGGAGCTGGCGCGGGCATCCGGCGTCCCGCGTCGGGAGCAGGTCCTGGCCATCGTGGGGCCTCCGGAGACGCCCCAGGTTTCCGGTCGGTAAGGTGGCCAGCGTCATGTGGAGCACCATGCTCGTCAAGCGCCGCGCGGTCGACCTGTGCCGTGTGGGCAGCTGCCTGTGTTCGGCTGATCCGACCGGCCTTCTGCCGGTCTGACGCCCACCGGCCGCCCATGACCTGCGCGCTCACCGCGCGCCCGGAGGAACACCATGTCAGCCGCACCCGTCGACGTGCGCGGCCCCCGTTTCGGCGCCTGGGTCACCACGATCGTGCTCGCCGTCGTCCTGCTGACGGCCGGTAGCCCGTTCGGCACCGTGCTGCTGGCACTGCAGGCCGTCGTATTCGTCGTCGGGGCCACGCTCGGTGTCCGTCGCGCGCCCTATGGCGTGCTGTTCCGTTGGCTGCTCGCCCCGCGGCTGGCGCCGCCGACCGCGTTCGAGGACCCCGAGCCGCCGCGTTTCGCGCAGGCCGTCGGCACCGTGTTCGCCGTGGTCGGCGTCCTCGGTTTTGCCGTCGGATGGACCCCTGTGGGGCTCGCCGCGACCGCTCTCGCGCTCGCGGCGGCGTTCCTCAACGCCGCCTTCGGCTTCTGCCTGGGCTGCGAGCTGTACCTGCTCCAACGGCGGGCGACCTCCCGGTGGCGCCACCCCGATCCCGCCACAACCGATCCCGACACAACCAGTCCAACCGGCAAATCCGCCACAAGAAGAGGTGTTGCAGCATGAGTCGAGCAGATGTGCTCGTGGACGCGAGCTGGGCCGAGTCCCATCTCGACGACCCGAAGGTCGTCTTCGTCGAGGTCGACGAGGACGTGTCCGCCTACGACAAGAACCACATCCCCGGCGCCGTGCGCCTGGACTGGAAGACCGAGCTGCAGGACGCGGTCAAGCGCGACTTCGTGGACCAGGACCAGTTCGCCACGCTGCTCGGCGGCAAGGGCATCAGCAACGACGCCACCGTCGTGCTGTACGGCGGCAACAACAACTGGTTCGCCGCCTACGCCTACTGGTACTTCAAGCTGTACGGCCACTCCGACGTCAAGCTCCTCGACGGCGGCCGCAAGAAGTGGGAGCTCGACTCCCGCAACCTGACCGACGAGGTGCCTTCGCGCGAGGCCACGACCTACACCGCGCAGCCGGCCCGGACCGACATCCGCGCCTTCCGTGACGAGGTCATCGCCGCCATCGGTGCGCAGAACCTGGTCGACGTGCGCAGCCCCGACGAGTTCAGCGGCAAGCTGCTCGCCCCGGCGCACCTCCCGCAGGAGCAATCGCAGCGCGGCGGCCACATCCCGACCGCGGTGAACGTGCCGTGGAGCAAGGCCGCGAACGACGACGGCACGTTCAAGTCCGACGACGAGCTCACCAAGCTCTACGGCGACGCCGGGTTGGACGACTCCAAGGACACCATCGCCTACTGCCGCATCGGCGAGCGCAGCGCCCACACCTGGTTCGTGCTGCACGAGATCCTCGGCCACCAGAACGTCAAGAACTACGACGGTTCCTGGACCGAGTACGGCTCGCTCGTCGGTGTCCCGATCGAGGTGGGTGCCTGATGTGCTCTCCGCCTGTCGGTGGCCTGTCGTTGGACGGCGTCGACGTCAACAAGGAGTCAGTCATCCAGGGCACGGTCACCCGTGACGGTCAGCCGGTCGCCTCGGCCTACGTGCGGCTGCTCGACGCCTCGGACGAGTTCACCGCGGAGGTCGTGACCTCGGCGACCGGCCACTTCCGGTTCTTCGCCCGCCCCGGCCAGTGGACGCTGCGCGCCCTCTCGTCGCAGGGCGGCGGCGAGGCCCGCGTGGTCGCGCAGCAGGGCCAGGCCGTGGACGTCGAGGTGACGATCCCCGCCTAACCCGGGGACCCTGCACCGCCCGCACCAGCTCCGAAGCTGTGTGGGCTTCCACCGGATCTGACCGGCGGAAGCCCGCACAGCTTCGCTGCGTTTGGGGGCTTGGGGACGGCCCTGACCGATCCCCAGCGAGTCGTGGGCCCCCCGCGCCGACGGTGGTTGCGACGAACCTGCCCTCATGCGCGGCGGTGAGCAGTGGGACCAGTTGCTGGCGGCACAGGCGGGCGTCGTGACGCTCGCACAGGCCGCGAAGCACGGGTGGACACGGCATGCCGTGGCGAACCAGATCGCGTCCGGTCGGTGGTCCTCGCCGCATCGGGGAGTCGTTGCCACCGTCACCGGCCGGCTTACTTACGAACAGCGGCTCTGGGCAGGGCTCTGCTACGCGGGTCGGGACGCAACGGTGAGCCACGCGTCCGCCCTCTGGCTGCAGGATCGCGGGTGGGCTCGGCCGTCGGTCGTGCACCTGACCGTGCCCAGGATGCGGGACGCTGTGCGCGCCCCCGGGCTGCGCGTCCACCGATCTGACCTCAGCGCCGGTGAGCTGCACGACCTGGCGGAGCCACGGCGTGTGCGCGTCGAACGGGCGGTTCTCGAATGTGCCGGCGCCTGCCGCTCGATCACCGACGCCATCGCCGTCGTCGCCACCGCCATCCAGCGCCGACTGACTACGGCCGACCGGCTCCGAGTAGCGCTGGACCTGCGGCCGTGTCTCCGGCACCGGGCGCTGCTGATCGAGGTCCTTGACATGTGCGGCAACGGGGCGCACAGCCTGCTCGAGGTGAGCCACGAGCGGATTCAGCGGACGAACGGCCTACCTCTGGGCCGAAGGCAGGTGCGGCACGGTGTGGCCGTCGTGGACGTGGACCTCGACGGTCTCATCGTCGAGCTCGACGGCCGGGCGGGTCATCTCGAGGTGGAGAACTGGTGGGGCGACATGCTCCGGGACGACCTGCACACCGTCGAAGGCCGCGCCGTCCTCCGCTTCCCCGGCTTCCTGCTGCTGACGCACCCGCATCTCGTCGCCCATGTCGAAGGTGCGGCGCTCGCGCGGCGCGGCTGGACAGGCCGGATCCGCTGCCCGCAGGGCTGCCCCGGACTGGACGAGCTGCTGCGGCGGTTCCGAGGACCCGTGCACCTGAAGCCTGACGAGTAGCCGCCGACCGGACCGAGCTGTGGGGATCCGCCGGTCCTGACCGGGTGAAGCCCACACAGGTTCGGACCTGGAGGCTTGCGTCAGCGCGTCAGCCTGTCAGCGCGTCGAAGGGCGGACGGGTAGCCCCGCGTCGCGCCAGCCGAGGAACCCACCGTCGAGGTCCATGACGTTCCGGAGCCCGAGATCCTGCAACGAGGCCACGGCGAGGCTCGAGGCGTAGCCCTCCTGGCAGGAGACGACGATCTCCACGTCATGGTCGACCGCCTGCGCGATGCGGGCGCCGCTGGCCGGGTCGAGCCGCCACTCGAGGTGGTTGCGTTCGATGAGGAGCACGTTGGGGTCTTCGGGGAAGGCGCCGTCGGCGTCGCGCTGCCACTGCGGACGCGTGTCGACCAGCAGCGCGCCGCGCTGCAGCGCCGCATGCGCCTCGTCGGGGGAGACCCGGGTGATCCGGCTCCGCGCCTCGGCCAGGATGTCGTCGATCGAACGGGGGGCGATCGAACGGGGAGCGGCCGGGTCCGTCATACCTCGACGGTAACGGCGCGTTCCGGGATGCCCTCGCCGGCGTCGCGCACCTCGACCGGCTCGGTGTGGCGGGCGGACAGCCCGCGCCCAGCGACGTCGTAGTAGGTCATCGAGGACAACGGCGGTGAGTAGACGTGCAGGCTCACGGCGGGGACCGCGTCGACGTTGTGGACGTCGTGCACGAGGCGGGGTCCGAACGAGACGGTCGCTCCGGGCCGCCGCACCGTGCGGCGCAGGACCACGTCGCCGTCGTTCCCCAGCGCCGGCCGGAACTCCGACAGCGCGCCGCTGACGACGCGGAAGGCACCCGACGAATCGCCGTGATCGTGCAGATCCGTCGAGTTGTCCTGCTGCCAGGTGAGCAGCCACAGGTCGACCACGTCGTCCCGGAACAGCGAGCCGTACCAGCGGCTGGTCGGTTCGTGCCGCACCGAGGGCGACCAGAGCTGCGGTGCCGACACCAGCTTCTCGAGCAGCCCGGCCAGCGCGGTCGGACCCATCGCATCGGGAGACCCACACTCCCGCTGCGCCTGTCGCACGAGGGCGTCCAGGGCAGGGGTTCGGGCGTCGAGCACGATGGTCCTCTCGGTCTGGCACGGGAGCTCTGGCATAAGAGCCGGGTCGGAAGGCTCGGAAAGCTCTTCGGACGATCCCGACAGTACTTGACCGTCCCAATGGAGTTAAACGAGAACGGCCTTAGTAGACGAGCGCCTGCGTCCCGTCGGTCAGCGCCTCCTCGACGAAGGTCGCGGCCCCGGCGATCCGCACCCCCGGCAGCACGTCGTCCGGCCCGATGCCGCGTCGGGCGGCGCACTGCGTGCACAGCGTGACCTGCCCGGCAGCCAGGAGCGCCTCCAGAAGATCGGGCAGCGGGGCGGCGTGCGGGAGGTCGAACTCCGCAGCGCGGCCGGGCAGGGCGAACCAGGCCGACTCGCCGGTCAGCCACAGCGAGACCTCGGCTCCGTTCGCCACCGCGGTGGCGGCGACGGTGAAGGCCTGGGAACACCGCTCGGGAGCATCGGAGCCGACGGTGACCTTGACCAACAATGCGCGCATGAATCGCCACGCTATGACCGGGCCGCGTCGGGTGCCGGGCGTAACATCGGCCTCGTGCTCGAGTTCTTTTACACCGGCCTGCTGGTGGTCATCGCGCTGCTGATCACATGGTTCTCGGGTTACGTCGTCTACAAGCTCTACCAGGGTCAGTCCTAGCCCCACGGGTCTCCGCGCGGCGCCCCCGTCGAGCCCGGCACTTAGGCTGGCTTGCATGGTCGACCCTGCCGGACACCCGCTCTTCCGCCCGCTGCCCGAGGGAGCGCACCCCGGTCTGGCCCCGCTCTCCGGGGTCATCGGGAGCTGGGTCGGCGAAGGCGTCGGCGGATACCCGGACCTGGAGTCCGACTTCGCCTACGCGCAGCGGCTCACCTTCACGCCGCTGCCCGGCAAGCCGGTGCTCGGCTACCAGTCGCGGACGTGGAACCCCGAGACGAACGCGCCGATGGCCACCGAGGTCGGCTTCTGGCGCCTCTCGGGGGACACCACCGTCGAGGTCATGCTGGCGCACCCGTTCGGCATCGTCGAGATCTACGTCGGCGACCTCGCCCCCACCGCAACGGGCTTCAAGATCGAGCTGAACGACAACGTCACGGCCCGGACGGCGACGGCGCGCACCGTGGAGCGGTCGCAGCGCCTCTACGGGCTGGTCGAGGGCGACCTCGCCTACGCCATCGACATGGCCGCCGAAGGCCACCCGCTCACCCCGCACCTGTCGGCGAAGCTGAGCCGCGAGGACTGACGGTCCGACGCGGAAAGCGTTCCGCGACCGGTTCCGGACAGGACGAACCCCCGGGCACTTCCTGCTCCTGGACCACTGGGTCCGGAGCAGGGCCACTTGGACGAGAAGTGGCACCCGGGGGTTCCGGTGTCTGCCTGGTATTCACCGCGCCGATGCTCGTGCCGCATACGGCTGGCGATCCACGAGACGGCGTCTAGCGGACAGTCACCTCACGAGTCCTATCACTACACAAAGCGTGGACCACCTCCTCTCTCGCGTGACCCCACGTTAAGCAGCAGAGCCCGAGCGAGGCAAGCGCAATTTCCGCCCGGTAGCTCACTTGTTTCGCGAGCTGGTTCAGGAAGCTTGTTCAGCGAGCTGGTTCAGCGAGAGACGGCCGCGACCGCGTCCTCGTATGCGCGGGCCATCGCGCGCCCGACCGGGCCGGGCCGGCCCCCGCCGACCGGCGTCCCGTCGAGCGAGACCACGGGGACGACCCCGCGAACGCTGGAGAGCAGCAGGATCTCCGGCGCGGCCCGCAACTCGTCGGTCAGCAACGGCCGGTGCACGACCTCGTCGCCGAAGAAGTCGACGGTGGTGCCGGGCAGGATGCCGACGGCAGCCGGAGGCGGCGTGACCGCCATGCCGTCCACCACGGCGACGACCGACGCCGTCGGGGCCTCCAGCACCTCCCCGTCGCCGGAGAGGTAGATGGCCTCGGCCTCCCGCTCGCCGGTGACCCGTAGCGCCGCCATCGCCGTCGCGTACGACGTCGACTTGACCCCACCGAGCAGCCACGGCGCCCTCGGCCGCAGCGATGCCGGCATGCCCAGGGTGAGCGTCAGGGTGGCGACACCGTCGGCGCGAGCCCGGATCGTCGCCTCGCTCACCGGCGAGACGAGGGCGAAGGCCCGGCCAGCGCCGTTCTCCGGGCCCTTCGTGACCACGAGACGCAGGCCCGCGTCCGCGGGGCCGAACGCGTCGAGCGCGCAGCCGGCGAGCGCCTCGAGTTGGGCGGGCTCGGGCAGCTGCAGGTCGATCTGGGCAGCACTGGCCCGCATCCGTTCGAGATGCTCCTGAAGCAGGAACGACTGCCCGGCGAAAGCGCGCGTCGTCTCGAACACTCCCTCTCCGCGCAGCACGGCGAGGTCGTCCGCCCGGATCAGCGGCATCGCACGATCGACGACGGAGGGGTTGCCGTCGTCATCGAGCGTGGCCAGGACGACGTCGTCAGTGCTCGACATGGCCCGAGGGTAGGCGCGGGTCACCCGCGGAATCGAGCGCGGGTCGGACCGGTTGATCCGAAGGCATGCTGGACGCACGATCAACAGGCTGGAGCAGGCACATGACGGTCGAGCGGGACGTCGCCCTCGCCTCGCCGCTATTGGATCGTCCCGGCGCCGTCGCCGGGAATCCGCCGGACGAGCTCGTGGCCGCCCACTACGGCGACCCGCTGCGGGAGCAGCGGGCCTTCGACGACGCCGTCGGCGGGTTCGTCGACCGCTCGCACCGCGACGTCGTGACCGTGACGGGTCCGGATCGGCTGAGCTGGTTGCACAGCCTGACGAGCCAGCACCTGACCGATCTCTCCCCAGGTCAAGGCGTCGAGGCACTGGTGCTCAGCCCGAACGGGCACGTCGAGCACCACCTCGCGATCCTCGACGACGGCGAGACCACGTGGATCGACGTCGAGCGGGGCAGCGGGGCCGCCCTCGTCGCCTTCCTCGAGAAGATGCGGTTCATGCTCCGGGTCGAGGTCGCGCTCGTCACCGACATCTACGCCCTCGTGACCCTGGTCGGGGCAGCAGCCACCAACGACGAGGTGGCGTCGGACGCGGTCCGCCGCGCGATGCCCTGGGGCACCGACCTCGTCGTGGCCCGCGCAGAACTCGAGCAGACCGCGCAGCAGCTGAGCGACGCCGGGGTCCCGCCGGTGGGGCTGTCCGCCTTCGAGGCCCGCCGCGTCGAGCAGGGCCGGCCGCGGTTCGGCTTCGAGACCGACCACCGCACCATCCCCAACGAACTGCCCTGGTTGGCGAGCGCCGTGCACCTGAACAAGGGCTGCTACCGCGGGCAGGAGACGGTCGCCCGCACGCACAACCTGGGGCGCCCGCCGCGTCGTCTCGTGCAGCTGCACCTCGACGGCGAGGTGCCACCCGCCGGAAGCCCCGTCGAGTGGGACGGCAAGGTCGTGGGCGTGATCGGGACACCGGCCTACCACGCCGAGCTGGGCCCCATCGCGCTGGCATTGCTGAAGCGACGGGTCCCGGACGACGCGGAGCTGCGCACCGGCGAGGCGAAGGAGATCGCGGCGTCCATCGCCGTTCTCAGCTGACGCGCTGGAGCCGGCTCAACTGCGATGCCCGGGCTGAGAACCCTCAGCTCCTTCCCCACAGCCCCTTACGTCGACGGTTCGCGGCCGCGTGAGCGCCGGCGCCGCTCGGGCGCGGCGGCTGGGACGGCAACGGTGAGCGCGACGGGGCGTCGTCGCCGAGGCTGCTGAGCTCGCGCAGCAGGGCGGCCGTGTCGGCGGTGCCACCGGGTGCGTTCGGCCGGCGCAGTCCGGACGCCGCCGGCGTGCGTCCGCCCGCGGGGGCCGGGTCCGGCTCGGCCGGGCGTGCGGCCGGAATCTGCGCCAGTGGCGGGCCCGATTCGCCCGCCATCTCGCGCAGCAGCGCTGTGGCGGCGTGGTGGTCGTCCGTGCTGGTCTGCCACGGCAGCCGTGCTGCCGGGGCCGGTGCTGGTGCTGGTGCTGGTGCTGGCTCTGCGACCTGAGGAGCCGACGCGGGCTCGTCGGCGACAGGCTCCGCCCCGAGTTCCGCGGCGGGCTCGTCGGGCGACGACTCCACCGGGGGCTCCGCCACGGCGGCTGGCGTCTCGCGGGCGGGGGTGCGGTTCAACTCCGCCAGCTCACGTGCGGCGCGGGCAGCTTGGCGCCGGGCGCTGAGGTCCACGACCTCCGCGTGCTCGCCCGGAGCGTCCTCCGTCCCGCTCGTGGCCTGCTGGGCCGGCTGGGTCTCGGAGCCCCGGCGCTCCTGCTCCGCCTCGGCGTGGGCAGCCGCCAGCTCGGCGGCCGCGGCGGTGCGGAGCCGGTCACGGCGGGCGGCGGTCGCGGGATCCACGGCGGGGGCCGTCGGCGACGTCGCGGTCCTCGAGCGGATGAGGGTGTTCGCCTGCCCGGACTCGTCGTCCTCCCGTGCCTCGCCCAAGGCATCGTTGAGCGCGACGCTCGCCTTCGCCAGGTACTCGATCACGTCGTCGTCGGCCGCCACGTGGTTCCAGGCCGTCGTGCGGAGCGGCTCGCCGTCGCCGTCGCTCTGAACACCTGCGGCGGCCTCCGCGCGACGACGGGCGTCCTCGAGCAGCACCGCCACCGGGATCGGGTCGGCCAGCGGGCGCCCCGGACGCTGCCGTCGCCGGAACCGCCATGCCCCGCTCGTCCAGGCGAGCATCCGGTCGATCGTCTCCACCGCCAGCTCGAGCTGCAGCGCATCGACCACGTCCGCGTCCACGAGCTTCTCGCTCACGAGGTGTTCGGCGAGGCTGGTCGCCGGTCCGACATCGGCCAGCGACGTCTTCAGGACCTCGGCCCGCAGGGCACCGCGGGTGACCAGACGGCTGCCGAGCGGGTCGTCGGCGTCAGGCAGGCGGACGCCGACAAGGTGCGCGGCGTCGAGGTAGACCGAGATCTCCCCAGCGGGGCCGGCGATGTAGAGGCACCCGGTGGCGCTGTCGGCGGCGAGCTCGGTGAGCAGGGACCGCAGCGGGTCGGTGGAGAGGTCCCCGCGCTGCACTGGCCACCTCCGGTTCCCGCAGTTGTTCTCCAGGATGTTCGGCAGGCCGGCCGCTGGAGTTGAGCCGTTTGCTGCCGATCGTGGAACCATCAGGACCACTCGGGCCCGGTGCCGCGAGGTACCGACCCGCGGGGGCCGGCTCGTGAAGGAGGCGTACGTGGAAGGCGTTCTGGCCGGCGGTAATCGCCGTATCGACAAGGTGTTGGCCGAGGACTACCTCGCCGGGCTCTCGGAGCTGCCGATGCCCGAGGTCCG
>JAVEDQ010000255.1 GCA_030840885.1 Frankiaceae bacterium | reverse complement strand
CCGGCCCTGCGCCGGCGTCGCGCAAGGCGCTCGCGAAGGCCGGCCTCACCGTCGACGACCTGGACCTCGTGGAGATCAACGAAGCCTTCGCCGCCGTCGTGCTGCGCTTCATGAAGGACCTGGACCTACCCGCGGACAAGGTCAATGTCAACGGCGGCGCCATCGCCATGGGTCACCCGCTCGGTGCGACCGGCGGCATGATCCTCGGCACCCTCGTCGACGAGCTCGAGCGTCGCGAACAGCGCTACGGCCTCGCCACGCTCTGCGTCGGCGGCGGCATGGGCATCGCGACCGTCATCGAACGAATCTGATCGGAGAACTCAAACCGTGACCGCCCCTCAGGCCACTCCCACCGTCCCCTCTGACGGCACCGCGTCGTCCGTGCGCTACGAGAGGGGGAACGACGGCGTCGTCGTCCTCACGCTCGACGACCCGAACGCCTCGGCCAACACCATGAACGCCGCCTACATCGAGGCCATGGACGCCGCGGTGGCGCGGCTCGAGGCCGAGATCGACGAGGTCGCCGGCGTCGTCGTCACCTCCGCGAAGAAGACCTTCTTCGCCGGTGCCAACCTCGACGACCTGATGAAGGCCACCAAGGCCGACGCGCAGGCCCTCTACTACGAGAGCACCCGCGTGAAGGCGCAGCTCCGACGGCTGGAGAAGCTCGGCAAGCCCGTGGTCGCCGCCATCAACGGTGCCGCGATGGGTGGCGGCCTCGAGATCACTCTCGCCTGCCACCACCGGATAATCGCCGACGTCCCCGGCGCCAAGGTCGGCCTGCCCGAGGTCAAGCTCGGGCTGTTGCCGGGTGGCGGCGGCGTCGCCCGCGTGACCCGCATGCTCGGCATCGCCGACGGCGTGATGAAGGTGCTCGGACAGGGCACCGAATTCCGCCCGCAGAAGGCGAAGGACGCCGGGCTGGTGCACGAGGTCGTGGGCTCGATCGATGAGCTGCTGCCGGCCGCCAAGGCGTGGATCACGGCGAACCCGACCGCGACCCAGCCGTGGGACGTCAAGGGCTACAAGATCCCGGGTGGCACGCCGGCGACCCCGGCGCTGGCCCAGATGCTTCCGGCGTTCCCGGCCAACCTGCGCAAGCAGCTCAAGGGCGCCCCGATGCCTGCGCCGCACCACATCCTCTGCGCCGCGGTGGAGGGTGCGGCCGTCGACATCGACACCGCCTTCGACATCGAGACCCGCTACTTCGTCGACCTCGCCACCGGTCAGGTCGCGAAGAACATGACGCAGGCGTTCTTCTTCGACCTGCAGGCCATCAACTCGGGGGCGAGCCGTCCGGGCGGCCAGGCACCGTGGAAGGCCACCCGAGCTGCGGTGCTGGGCGCCGGGATGATGGGCGCCGGCATCGCCTACTCGCTGGCGAAGGTCGGCGTCGACGTCGTGCTCAAGGACGTCTCCGTCGAGGCCGCCGAGAAGGGCAAGGCCTACTCCAAGAACCTGCTCGACAAGGCGGTTGCCAAGGGCCGGTCGACGCCGGAGTTGGCCGACGAGCTGCTCGCCCGCATCACGCCGACGGCCGAGTACTCCGACCTCGCCGGGTGCGACCTCGTGGTCGAAGCCGTCTTCGAGGACCCGAACCTGAAGAAGTCGGTCTTCGCCGAGGCCGAGAAGTTCGTGAACGACGACGCCCTGCTGTGCTCGAACACCTCGACGCTGCCGATCACCGACCTCGCGACCGGGGTGAGCCGCGAAGAGGACTTCGTCGGTCTGCACTTCTTCTCACCTGTGGACAAGATGCCGCTCGTCGAGATCGTGCGGGGCGGCGCCACCGGTGATGCAGCGCTCGCGAAGGCGTTCGACGTCGTCCGGCAGATCTCGAAGACCCCGATCGTCGTCGCCGACAGCCGGGGTTTCTTCACCAGCCGCGTCATCGGCACGATGATCACCGAGGCGTTGGCGCTGCTGGCCGAGGGCCTGCACCCGGCGAGCATCGAGCAGGCCGGCAGCCAGGCCGGGTACCCGGCCCCGCCGCTGCAGCTGCTCGACGAGCTGACGCTGACCCTTCCGCGGAAGATCCGCGAGGAGACGAAGGTGGCGATCGAGGCCGCCGGCGGCACCTTCCCGGATCACCCGGGCAACGCGGTGCTCGACCGGATGGTCGATGAGTTCGGCCGCAAGGGCCGCAGCTCGGGTGCCGGCTTCTACGACTACGTCGAGGGCAAGCGGACCACCCTCTGGCCGGGGCTCGCCGAGAACTTCGGCTCGTCCCCGACCGCGGTTCCGTTCCGCGACGCGCAGGAGCGGATGCTGTTCGCCGAGGCGATCGAGACGGTGAAGTGCTTCGACGAGGGCATCCTGCAGACCACGGCGGACGCCAACATCGGGTCGATCTTCGGCATCGGCTTCCCGCCCTGGACCGGTGGCGTGAACCAGTACATCGAGGGCTACGAGGGTGGCGTCGCCGGGTTCGTGGCCAGGGCCGACGAGCTGACGGTGGCCTATGGCGAGCGCTTCGCACCGCCGGCGTCGCTCCGTGAACGGGCGCAGCAGAAGGCCGCTGCCTGACCTGACCTACCACCGCCGAACGGTGCAGATCTTCACCAGCTGACCTGCGGGTCGGGCCGAAGATCTCCACCGTTCGGGGTGGGAGCGTCAGCGAGGACACCTAGACAGCGAGCTGGTCCAATGCGTCTCGGGCCGCGGCAAGGCGTCGCTCCGCCGCTGATGCGGAGCGCTCGGCCTTCTGCGCTCTCCGGTCGGCCTCCCGCACCTGGTTCGCGCCGGCGGCGACGTCCTGCTGGGCCTGTTCGAGCTGTGCCTGCAGGTCGACGACGCGCTGCTGGGCCGCGTCTCGTTCCGCGGTGACCCGTGCGCGGTCGGCGTCGGCCTCGTCGCGGGCCACGACGGCTTCGCTGAGCGCCTGCTCGGCGGCGCGGACCACTTCCTCCTGCTCGTTGCGCCGGCGTTCCGCCTCGGCCGCACGAGCCTTCGCGGCCTCGGCCTCCCCGCGGGTGTCGGTGCCGGCCTTTCCCTTGCTACGAGGCTTCGTCTTCGGGGCCGGGCTCGGTGCGCTCGCCGCCGTCATGCCGTCGGCGTTTCCCGAGCCTCCGACTCCCAGGCCCGCATAGCTCAGCGACGTGGTCAGGCGACCCGTACGGACCGCCCGCGCCGCCGACGGGTCGGCCAGCGCGGCGTCGAAGGTGGCTTCGAGTTCCCGCTGGACGGCATCGCCGACCTTCACACCCTGGCCGGTCGCGAGCCGGCGGGCTTCCCGGACAATGGAGGCGACCACCTGGTGACGCTGCGCGGACAGCGCTCGCAGCTGGTCGCCGGAGAGCGACTCCTGCGCCGTGCGCAACGCCTCCGCGAGGTCCGCGAGCTGATCCAGCAGCTCCGGCCGCTCGTGGACGAGCAGGTTCACGACCCGCGCCGCCGCGCTCGGTTTGCGAAGCTTGCCGATCGCGGCCGCGAGCTCGCGGTCCGTCTTCCGCAGCTCCTTCACGCGGGTGTCACGAGCGGAGATGAACTCCTCGAGCGGCAGGCGGTAGAGCTCGTCGGCGACGGCGTCCAAAGATCCGGCATCGTCGTCCAGAGCCTCACCGTCCAGAGCCCCGGATTCGTCCACGCGCCCAGTCTTGCGCGGTGGTCGGCAGAATGGCGCGAATGCCCGACCCGACCGGCCCAGCCGTCCGTCTCTCGGACCCGCTCACCCTGCCCTGCGGCCTGATGCTGCCGAACCGCATCGTGAAGGCGGCGATGACCGAGGCGCTCGCCGATGCCGACAACAACCCGACGCCCCGCCTCGACCGCCTCTACGAGCAGTTCGCGGCCGGACGGCCGGGAATGCTGCTGACCGGCAACGTGATGGTCGACCGGCGTCACCTCGAACGGGCACGCAACGTGGTGGTCGACGACGCCACCGATCGCGAGGCGTTGCGCCGCTACGCCGCCGCCTGCGCGCCGGTTCCCACCATCGTCCAGATCAGCCACCCGGGCCGGCAGACGACCCGCGTGGTGCAGCCGAGGCCGGTCGGGCCGAGCCGCGCCGCTGCCGTAGGCATGGCCGGCCTGTTCGCGAAGCCGCGGGGCCTCTCGCTCAGCGAGATCGGCGACCTGCGGAAGCGCTTCGTCACGGCCGCCCGCATGGTCGTCGACGCGGGGTTCGCCGGGGTGCAGGTCCACG
>JAVEDQ010000252.1 GCA_030840885.1 Frankiaceae bacterium | reverse complement strand
TCATCGCCCTGCTCGCGCTGCGCTGGCTGTTCGCGCAGGCCTCCACGCAGCGGGTCTCGGCCATGAATCTGGAGCCCGACCGCAGTGCCGGGCACACCCGGCTCTCGCCGAATGCCCTGGGCGAGGCCGTCGAGAACGAGATCGAGCGCATCCGCGGCGTCGACGGGGCTTCGGCCCGGGTGCTCGGCTCGTCCAAGAGCCCCACTCTGCGGGTCGACGTGAAGGTTGCCGACGACGGCGACCTCGGCTACATCCGCTCGCGGTTGGAGCAGGATGCCGTGCCGAACGCCCGGCAGGCGGTCGGTTTCGACCGACTCCCGGTCTGGGTGCGTCTCAACGTAGCCACCGAGCAGCATCGCTCGCTCAACTAGCTGACCTCGTCCGAGGCTGCAGCCAGCCGGGCGAAGTCCGCCACCGTCAACGCCTCTCCGCGCGCGCCGGGATCGACTCCGGCCGCGCGGAGACGCGTTTCCGCCTCCGCCGCCGAGCCCGCCCAACCCGCCAGCGCCGCTCGCAGCGTCTTGCGTCGCTGCGCGAACGCCGCGTCGATCGCCGCGAAGGTCGCGAGCCGGTCCCCCGGCGGCGGTGGGCGCCGCTCGAACGCCACGAGCGCCGAATCGACGTTCGGTACGGGCCAGAAGACGCTGCGCGGCACCGCTCCGGCCATGCGAGCCGAGGCGTACCAGGCGAGCTTGACGCTCGGAACTCCGTAGACGCGGCTCCCCGGCCCTGCCGTGAGTCGCTCGGCCACCTCGGTCTGCACCATGACCAGGCCACGCTGCAGGCTGGGGACGTCTTCGAGCAGTCGCAGCACCAGGGGCACCGAGACGTTGTAGGGCAGGTTGGCCACGAGCGCCGTCGGCCCGCCCGGCACGTCGATACGCAACGCGTCGCCCTCCACGACGGTCAGCCGGTCGGCGCTGCCGGGGGCGCGCTCGGCCACGGTCGCCGGCAGCAGGCCGGCGAGCAGCGGGTCGATCTCGACGGCGACGACGCGACGGGCCGCTGGCAGCAGGCCGAGGGTCAGTGAGCCGAGGCCGGGACCGACCTCGAGCACCGTGTCCTGCGCCGTGACGCCGGCCAGTCGCACGAGGCGCCGCACGCTGTTGGGGTCGACGACGAAGTTCTGCCCCTTGCCCTTGCTGGGCCGCAACTCGAGTTCGTCGGCGAGGCGTCGCACGTCGGCGCCGGACAGCAGCGCGACGGCCTCCTGCCGCGGCTCGTCGATGTCAGGCCCGGACAGCCGGATCAGGCCCAGGAGCCGAAGACGCGCTCCGCCGTCGCGGTGACCGCGGCCGCGATCTCGTCCTCCTCGACGCCCTGCACCTCGGCCAGGCAGCGGACCGTGAGCGGGATGAGGTAGGGCGCGTTCGGCCGGCCGCGGTAGGGCATCGGGGTCAGGAACGGGGCGTCGGTCTCGACCAGCAGCTGGTCACGGGGCACGAGGGCCGCCGCTCGCCGCAGCCCCTCGGAGTTCTTGAAGGTGAGGGTGCCGGCGAAGGACAGGACGTAGCCGGCGTCGACGCAGCGCCGGGCGAACTGCTCGTCCCCGGAGAAGCAGTGGAACACGACGCGGTCGGGCGCACCTTCCTCCTCCAGCACCCGGGCAACGTCGTCGTGCGCGTCGCGGTCGTGGATCACCAGCGCCTTGCCGGTGCGCTTCGCGAGGTCGATGTGCCGGCGGAAGGACGCCTCCTGCTCGCCGCGGCCGTCCTCGCCCGTGCGGTAGAAGTCCAGGCCCGTCTCGCCGATGGCGCGGACCCGGGGTTGCGCGGCCAGCCGCTCGATCTCGGCGAAGTCCTCGGCCGTCGCGGTGGGCGCTTCGTTGGGGTGCAGGGCGACGGCCGCGAGCAGCGCGCCGTGCGTGGCGGCCACCTCGGCGCACCAGCGGGAACTCGGTACGTCGACGCCGACGGTGACCATCTTCGGGACGCCGGCGGCGACGGCGTCGGCCAGCGCCTGCCCGAGGTGCGGGCCCGTCATGTGCGGGCTCATCAGGTCGAGGTGGCAGTGGCTGTCGACCGCAGGGGTGCGCAGCCGCTCCGGCAGCGGTGGCGCCTCGCCCTGGCGGCCGTTGCGATCAGATCGGCCGTTCCGGTCGCTCACGCCTCGGTACCCTCGTCCGCCAGTCGCGGGAACAGCAGGTCACCCTTCACGACGTTGCTGCCGGCCGGCAGGTGCTCGTCGGCCACCTTCTGCACGCGGGCGTCGGCGAGCTCGCCGGGCGCTCCGAGCTGCTGCCACAGCTTCGCGCACGCCTTCGGCATCACCGGGTTGAGCAGCACCGCCATCGCCCGCAGCGCGTCGGCGGTCGTGTAGAGGATGGCGTCGAGCTCGCTCGCGCGGGAGTCGTCCTTGGCGACCTTCCACGGTTCCCGCTCGGTGACGTAGCCGTTGACGATCCGGACGAACGTCATCACGGCGGCCAGCGCGGACTGGAAGTCCAGCCGGTCGATGGCGGCCTCGGCGTCGTCGCGGGCGGTCACCATGGCCGCGGCGATGCCCTCGTCGATCACCGCATCAGGCAGCACGCCGTCGCGGTAGCGCCCGACCATGCTGGTCAGCCTGCTCGCGAGGTTGCCGAGCTGGTCGCCGAGCTCCGACTGGTAACGCGCCGCCATCGACTCCCACGAGAACGACCCGTCCTGGCCGAACTGCAGCTCGCGGAGGAAGTAGTAGCGGTAGGCGTCGGAGCCGAAGTGGTCGGTGATGCGCTGCGGCGGGATGCCGGTGAGCTTGGTCTTGCTCATCTTCTCGCCGCCGACGAGCAGCCAGCCGTTGGCGAACACCAACTTCGGCAGCGGCAGCCCGGCGGCCATCAGCATGGCGGGCCAGATAACGGCGTGGAACCGCAGGATGTCCTTACCGACCAGGTGCACGTCGGCGGGCCAGTACTCGGCGCTGCCCTCGACCGCCGTCCAGTAGTTGAGCAGCGCGTCGATCCAGACGTAGATGACGTGGGCGGGATCCCACGGCACGCCGATGCCCCAGTCGAAGGTCGAGCGGCTCATCGAGATGTCGTTGAGGCCGGTCTCGACGAAACGGAGCACCTCGTTGCGGGCGCTCTCCGGCTCGACCCGGATCTCGCCCGAGCGGTAGGCCTCGAGCAGTCGATCGGCGTAGTAGGACAGCCGGAAGAAGTAGTTGGTCTCCGACAGCATCTCGACCGGACGGGTGTGGATGGGGCACAGGTCGCCGGGCTGGATCAGCTCACCGGGGACCTTGAACTCCTCGCAGGCGATGCAGTACGGCCCGGTGTAGCTGCCGCTGTAGACCTCGCCCTGGTCGTACAGGCGCTGCCAGAACTCCTGCACCCGCTCGGTGTGCCGGGGCTGGGTGGTGCGGATGAAATCGTCGTTGGCCGCGTCGATCGACGTGAGCATCGGCAGCCATGCGGTGCTGACCATGTGGTCGCACCATTCCTGCGGCGTCATGCCGTGCGCGTCGGCGGCCTGCAGGATCTTCTGCCCGTGCTCGTCGGTGCCGGTCAGGAAGTGCACCTTCTCGCCGCGCTGCCGGTGCCACCGCGTCAGGACGTCGCCGGCGACGGTGGTGTAGGCGTGGCCGATGTGCGGGGCGTCGTTGACGTAGTAGATCGGCGTGGTGACGTAGAACGCCTTGTCTGTGCCGTCACCGGACGCCGTAGTCATGCGCCCAGGTTAGTGCGGCTGGCAAATCACCTGCTGACCGTCAGGCCGGTCCGACGAGCTGCTCCGACAGCTCCCGCAACCGGCGCCGGGCCTCCGGGTCGTAGGCCTGCGGGTCAGCGGACTGCTCCTCGGTGACGTCGAAGTACCGCCCGGTGACCCCGTCGAGCGTCGGGTCGGCGATCAACCGCCAAGTGGCATCGACGCCCTGCTCGAGGGTGCTCATCGGGTCGGCGTTGACGATCTTCGTCGGCATGTACGTCGAGGGGTGCAACGCAGTGGACGTGACCCCGCTGCCCTCGAGTTCCTCAGCCAGATCGACGGAGAACAGGATCTGCGCGAGCTTGCTCTGCGCGTAGGCACGGCCGCCGCGGTAGTCCTTCGTCAGCATCACGTCGTCGAAGTCCAGCGCCGCCTGTGCCGCTGAACTGACGTGCACGATCCGGGCCGGGGCGGACTCCCGCAACCGCGGCAGCAGCAACCGGGTGAGCAGGTAGTCGGCGAGGTAGTTGACCGCGAAGCGCAGCTCGACGCCTTGCGGGGTCTCCTGCCGCTCGCGGCCGCCGTCGCCGTTCCGGGCTCCGATGCCGGCGTTGTTGACGAGCACGTCGAGGCGCGGTTCGGCGGCGAGGACGGCGTCGGCCATCGCTCGGATCTCCTCG
>JAVEDQ010000235.1 GCA_030840885.1 Frankiaceae bacterium | reverse complement strand
CGGCTGCTGCTCGAGTGGCGCCACCTGCTCGTGCCGTTGCTGCCGGTGGCGACGCTCATCTGTCTGCTGATCATGTTGCAGCCGGACCTCGGGACCGCGATGGTCACGTTCTCGGTGGTGCTGGCCCTGCTCTGGGTCGTCGGTGCGCCCGCCAAGCTGTTCAGCAGCGTGCTCGGCGCCGTCGCCATCGCGGGCACGCTGCTCGCGGTGCTCGAGCCGTACCGCCTGCAGCGGCTCACGTCCTTCGCCGACCCGTTCGCCGACGCGCAGAACACCGGTTACCAGGCGGTGCAGGGACTGTTCGCGCTGTCGTCCGGCGGCTGGTGGGGCCTGGGCCTCGGCGCGTCCCGTGAGAAGTGGTCCTACCTGCCGCACGCCCACACCGACTTCATCCTCGCGATCATCGGTGAGGAGCTCGGCCTCGTCGGCACCCTGCTGGTCGTCGCCCTGTTCGGCGTGATGGCCTACGCCGGCATCCGTGTCGCGCAGCGCTGCGGCGACCCCTTCGGTCGGCTCGTCGCCGCCGGGATCACCACCTGGATCACCGCGCAGGCTCTGATCAACATGGGTGCCGTGGTCGGGCTGCTGCCCATCACCGGGATCCCGCTGCCGTTGATCTCCTTCGGCGGATCGTCGCTCGTCCCGACGCTGTTCGCGATCGGCATTCTGCTCGCGCTGGCGAGGAACGAGCCGGCGGCCCGGCAGGTCGTGGCCGATCGGGCGGCCCGCAGCTCCGCCCGTCGCCGAGTCCCGAGGGCCCGCGGCGGCCACGAGTCGATGGCGAGCCGGACCGCCGGCTGGGTGTCCACCGTGCGAGGCGGAACCGCCCGCAGTGGAGTTGCCAGTGGAGCTGTCCGCGGTGAGGCCGCCCGCGGGGCCCGTCCCGCGCGCCGCCGCAAGTCCCGTCGCCCGAGTCGATGAGCAGCGGACCCACCGAACCCGTCGACCCGTCGAGCACAGCTTCCGCCCAGGCGGCACAGGCGGCACAGGCCGCCCAGCCTGCCCAGCCAGGTCTGTCGGTCCTGCTCGCCGGCGGTGGCACAGCCGGTCATGTCGAGCCGGCGCTCGCCGTCGCGGACGCGCTGGTCGCCGCGGACGCGAGCACGCGCGTGACGCTGCTCGGCACCGCCTCCGGTCTGGAGACGCGCCTGGTGCCGGCTCGCGGTTACCGGCTGGCCACGATCCCACGGGTTCCGCTGCCCCGGAAACTGACCGGCGAGTTGCTGCGGGTCCCCGGTCGTCTCCGCGGCGCCGTCACCGAGGCCGGGCAGGTGATCGACCGCGAGCAGGTCGACGTCGTCGTCGGCTTCGGCGGTTACGTCGCGCTCCCGGCCTACCTCGCGGCGCGGCGCCGGAAGGTGCCCGTGGTCGTGCACGAAGCCAATCCGCTGCCGGGCCTGGCCAATCGGATCGGTGCCCGTCTGACCCGCGCCGTCGCGGTGAGCTGGCCCAATACGAAGCTCGCCCACGCCGAACTGACCGGCATCCCGCTGCGGCCCGCGATCCTGACGCTCGACCGCGCCGGCGAGCGGGCGGCCGCCCGAGCCGAGTACGGCCTGGACGCCGACCGCCCGACGCTGCTCGTGTTCGGTGGTTCGCAGGGTGCCCGGCGCATCAACCAGGCGCTGCTGGCGGCGGCGGCCGCGCTGACGGGTGCCGGGGTGCAGGTGCTGCACGCGACGGGGACCGCGTCCTACGACGAGATCGCGGCGGCGCTGCCCGCGGACCTGCCGGCGCCCTACGTCGTGGTGCCCTACCTGAACCAGATGCAGCGGGCCTACGCCGCGGCGGACCTCGCGTTGTGTCGCTCCGGGGCCATGACCTGCGCGGAGCTCGCCGCCGTCGGCCTACCGGCGGCGTTCGTGCCGCTGCCGATCGGCAACGGGGAGCAGCGGCTCAATGCGGCCCCGGCGGTGGAGGCCGGAGCAGCGCTGCTGGTCGACGACGCCTCGCTGACGGCGTCCTGGGTGGAGTCGACGCTGCTGCCGGTGCTCAGCGACCCGGCGCGGCTCGGCGCGATGTCCGAGGGCGCGCTCCGCGCCGCCGCACGGACCGGGCACCGGGAAGCGGCGCAGGCCCTGGTGCACATGATCACAGCGGCGGCGGGGCGCCCCGGAACGGGCGGTGCCGTGCGACCATGAGCGGCGTGCCGAACCTGCCTGGGTCCGCGCCGTTCGGGGTTGCCTCGGCGTCGGACGGCGACCTGCCCTCCGAGTTGCGGCACGTGCACCTCGTGGGCATCGGCGGCGCCGGGATGAGTGGCATCGCGCGCATCCTGCTCGCCCGGGGTGCGGTGGTCAGCGGCAGCGACGCCCGGGAGTCCCGTGTCCTCGCGGCGCTGCGCGCGGCCGGGGCCACCGTCGTCGTCGGCCACGCCGCCGAGAACGTCCCGTCGGGCGCGACCGTCGTCGTCAGCACGGCGATCCGGGAGACGAACGCCGAGCTCGGCGCGGCGCGGGCCACCGGGGCGCACGTGCTGCGGCGCGCGGAGGCGCTGGCCGGCCTGATGCTCGGCTCCCGCGGGGTCGCGGTTGCCGGGACGCACGGCAAGACGACCACCACCTCGATGCTGACCGTGGCCTTGCAGCAGGCGGGGATGGACCCGTCGTTCGCGATCGGCGGCGACCTCAACGAGGCCGGGAGCAACGCCCACGCGGGCTCCGGCGACGTCTTCGTCGCCGAAGCCGATGAGAGCGACGGGTCGTTCCTGCTGCTGTCGCCGCACGGCGCGATCATCACGAACGTCGAGCCCGAGCACCTCGACCACTACGGCAGCGGTGAGGCCGTGGACCAGGCCTTCGCCGACTTCCTCGCCCGCATCGACGGCGACGGCTTCCTCGTCCTGTGCCTCGATGACCCCGGTTCGGCGAAGTTGGTCGGGCCCGCCCGGGCCGCTGGTCTCCGGGTGGTGACCTACGGCGAGAGCGATGCCGCCGACGTGCAGGTGGTCGGCGTGAGGAGCGCCGGGCGCACCACCACCTACGAGGCGGTCGTCCGCGGCCGCCGTCTGGGCCCGGTCAGGCTGGCGGTGCCCGGCCGGCACAACGCCCTGAACTCGGCGGCCGTGCTCGCGGCCGGCCTCGAGCTCGGGGTGGGTGCCACCGCACTGCGCGACGGCCTGGCCGCCTATCAGGGGGTACGCCGCCGGTTCGACTTCCGCGGCAGCATGGGCGGCGTCCGCGTCGTCGACGACTACGCCCACCACCCGACCGAGATCGACGCGACGCTGCGGGCAGCTTCCTCGGCCGCCGAGGGCGGACGCGTCCTGGTGGCCTTCCAGCCGCACCGCTACAGCCGCACGGCCGCCTTCGCCGGGGAACTGGGGGAGGCGCTCGGCCTCGCCGACGGTGTCGTGGTCATGGAGGTCTACGCCGCGGGCGAAGACCCCATCCCGGGGGTCAGCGGGGCGACCGTGGCCGCCGCGGTTCCGCTGCCGTCCGCCGACGTCGTCTTCGAGCCGTCCTGGTCGAAGGTCGCGGGCCGGCTCGCCGCCATGGCCCGCCCGGGGGACCTGGTCCTGACGATGGGCGCGGGCGACGTGACGCTGGTCGGACCCGAGGTCCTGCGCGAGCTCGAAGCCGGCGGCAACATCGAGGGCGAGACCGGCAGCAGGATTTGATGGGCCAAGTCTCGACCTCAAGTGGAGACCTACCGTCGGTTCCGGGCCGAATCGGCGTCCGACATGCGGTAAACCGTCCGGCTCCTTGACCCTGCTGCGACCGCTCCATAATGTGCGGCCCAAGCGCCGGTTGACATAACGCTAACTCTTCAGTAGAGGGTCAGGGTTCTTTCCGACGCCCGTTCGCGGCGTGGCGGACGATGAGCGGAGGACCGCTGGTCCACCGTTCTCGCAGCACGACCGCACTGTCACAAGAGCACTGGCACCAGACGCATGACCACACGACGTACTGCTACAGACTTCTCGCCACACTTGTTCCTGGAGGACCATCAGATGGCCGCCCCTCAGAACTACCTCGCCGTCATCAAGGTCGTCGGAATCGGCGGAGGCGGCGTCAACGCGGTGAACCGCATGATCGAGGTCGGCCTCAAGGGCGTCGAGTTCATCGCGATCAACACCGACGCCCAGGCACTGCTGATGAGCGACGCCGACGTGAAGCTCGACGTCGGTCGTGAGCTGACGCGCGGCCTCGGTGCCGGCGCCAACCCCGACGTGGGCCGCCAGGCGGCGGAGGACCACCGCGAGGAGATCGAGGAGGTCCTCAAGGGCTCCGACATGGTCTTCGTGACCGCGGGCGAGGGCGGCGGCACCGGCACCGG
>JAVEDQ010000224.1 GCA_030840885.1 Frankiaceae bacterium | reverse complement strand
CGGGGTCCTGCGCAACGAGGAGCCGACTAGCGCCAGCGTCGGCGAGGACGACGAGAGTTCCCGACGGCACTCCTTTGAGCGGAACCGATTAGTCGTACTCATCTTGGCTGGCCCGGTCGAGCTGGGGCGCCTTGAGTCAGTACGGAAACTCGTAACCGATGCGCGCCCGATAGCCATTGTCCTGGCCGCGCTGAATCCGGCGTTCTCGGGCGTCTTCCACGTTCACCCTGCGCCGCGCGGCTGGACCTCGGAGATCGCTCGATCGTGGTCCCGCCGCTGTGCAATCGGCGAGACGAGAGCGCGATAGATGCCTCGGCGGGCCGGGGCCCGGATCCCCGGGGCTCGAGGTGGGGCCGATCCGCCACTGCTATTCGGACTGCAGGTACGCCAGCCTCGCGAAGGCGTGGTCGAGCAGTTGGTCGATGTGGGTAGTGGCGAGGAATCGGTCTTCGAGGACGGCTTGAACGAGATCGTCTGCGGTTTCGGCGGGGTCGACGCCCGTGGCAACTCCTTCGGTGAGTCGGGTGCGGGTGGCTTCCGTCATCGGGTCAGCGGGCGTGGCGGGCTCGGGCCCGAGATGTGTCGGCCAGTTCCGCGCCGAGGTCAGAATGGCCGACTTCGTCACGCCTGGACACAGGGCTGTCACCCCCACCGGAGAGCCGAGGGCGCGTAGTTCGGCGCGCAAAGCTTCACTGATCGCGAGCACGGCGTGCTTCGTGGCCGCGTACGGGGCCATCGCTGGCGCCGCCCGCCAGGCCGCGGCCGACGCGGTGTTGACCACATGCCCTTCTGCCTGCGCCACCAGGGCGGGCACGAACGTGCGGATGCCGTGGACGACGCCGAACATGTTCACGTCCACCACCCAGCGCCAGTCGGCAAGCGGAGTTTCCCAGGACGGGCCGAGGTGGCCACCCACCCCGGCGTTGTTGCAGATCAGATGGAATCCGCCGAACCGGGCGACGGCCGCGGCGGCCAGCGCCTCCACGGATGTGGCATCTGCGACGTCGGTGCGCACCCCGAGGACGTCGGCTCCGGCGGCGCGCATTGCGTTGCAGACGGCCGTGAGCGACTCTTCTTCGAGGTCCGCCATCACCACGGACATTCCTTCCGCGGCGAACCGTTCCGCCAACGCCCTTCCGATACCGCTGGCCGCACCAGTCACCACCGCGACTCGCCCGCGCAACGCGCGCATCTCGACCCTCCCATCGCTGCCATCCGGTCAGCGCAACCCTTTCCGCCCCCATCGACGCATCGGGCGCCAAGGTTCCGCGGCCCTTTCAAAAGCGGCGCCGCTTTACGACGCCGCGACAACCTGCATCTGCCGTCCTCGCTGTGCTGTCCAGCACCCGGAAGTGTCGCTACCGCGCATGAGGGTTGGCGCTACGGCGCGCTCGCGGTCGACCGGCCGGTCAGTCGACGGTCCGGCTCATCTCTCGCCGGCCATAGACCTTGCCGGTTGCAGCTGCGCCACAAGCGCCGCAATGGAGAGGTAGGCCCTCAGCACCGTGATCTGGTCGCCGTCCAGCTCGTAGAACACGGTGTAGGGGAGCCTCACTCGAGCGCCGTCAGCGGGGATGCCAGCGAACTCATCGACGTGTCGCGCGACGAAGACCGCCTCAAGCGCGGCGATGCCATCACCACAGACAAGGGCGCCCAGCTCCGGCACTGCCTCGAACATCCCGGCGTGCATCGACACGATGAGGTCGCGCACCCCGTCTCGGCCACGGACCTCCTCACCAGTCTCCATCGTCATCCAGACGACGTCGTCGGCAAAGTGCGCGGCGAAGTCCCCATTCGCGACGAGAGCGTCGAGATAGCGCCGCATCGTCTGTTCGGTTTGCTCCCGTGACATGGGACCGACCTCCTGCCTGTCGCGTGCGACGTCACCGCCGGCGGCGGTGATCCCTCGCGGCCGCGTAGCCGCGCCAGCGTCCTCGCGCCGGTAACCAGGGTCAACCATCCGGCGGCACCGTCAGGTAGTTGACGGTCCGCATCCAGCTCGCAAGGTTGCTCGCCTGCAGCCGGTCCGCGCGGAGCCGACGCAGCGGGTGACCACCTGACCTACGCAGTCCGAGAGGGGTAACTGTCTCGACCCAGGCGCTCCCCCCAAGGTCAGCAGCGCGGTGTGACCACCAGTCCAAGACCTCCCATGAGTGCCGCTCGCGGACGCTTCGCCGAGCGGGATCCGGCCTTACCGGGTGGTCTATCAGAGCGCCACGGTAGGACGGCGAGGAAACCGCCCTCTGCCCTACCGACCCTGGTCCTTGAGGAAGCTTTCCCCAGCCCCGCGCGCTGGTCCAGCTATACGCCGCTACTGGAGCTGGGCGTGCCGCCGCAAGTCGTCCGGGGAATTGTCGGTCACAGCGACATTCAGGTGACCATGACGATCTACGCGCACGCGTCGCTGGATGAGAAGCGTCGGGCCCTCACCCAGCTGGATGACCGGTTGGCATGAGCGCGTTGCCGTCAGCGTTGCCGTTAAAACGATGTTGCAGATCTTCGGGGCAACCTTCCAGCCTCGAGAACAGCAGGTCTAAGAGGTGTGCGCGGCGGATGTCGAACCTGCGACCCCCGCTTGTAAGACGTGGGCTCCGCCTCCTGGATGACCGTCGTGGGTGACCGGGCCGCCGCGGGGGCAGGAGGACGGAATGCTCGCCCTGTTCTCGGCCCGCTTCCGCCGACTGCTCATCCTCATGATCGCCGTGCCGCTCGGTGGTCGCGTGCTCGACGCACTCGGCACCCGCATCGAGCGCACTTCTGGTCCCA
>JAVEDQ010000221.1 GCA_030840885.1 Frankiaceae bacterium | reverse complement strand
TTCCGCGCGCCGGCCCCGAGCCAGGAGAGGTCGCCACCCGCGCAGAACGCCTTGCCCTCCCCCGTCACGACCACCGCGCGGACGTCGCGGTCAGCGGCGATGTCGGCGACGGCGTCGCGCCAGGCGTCGGTCAGCTCCTCGGTCATCGCGTTGCGCCGCTCGGGCAGGGCGAGCGTGAGTCGGACGACCCCGTCGAGCGGACGATCGACGAGCAGGGGACCAGGCACAGCAGCTCCTTGTTCCGGGGACAGTTCCAGCGACAGTTCCAGCGCCAGTTCCAGCGGCACGGACCCCGACGGTAGATCGACCCTGCTGCGACCCGGGGCGCGCCCGGCCTCGCTGCGCGTGCCGCCGAACGGGTGACAGTTGGCACGTTCGGGTGACGAACCACCCGAACGGCTCTGCGCGCAGCCCCTCCCCCGCATCGATGCTGACGGGACAGACAGAATGAGCCGGGAGAACACATGGCTGCGAACGGGCACCGCACGCGGATCCGCGCGCTCCTGGGTCTCACGGTCGCGTCGAGCGTCGTCTCGGCGGTGCTGGTCACGCCGATAGCGATGGCCGCACCGGCGCCGACCGTGCCGCGGGTGCCGCACGCGACCGGCGCTCCGACGTCCGTCATCGTCACCGGGCCCGGCGGATCGGACGCGGCCGCCGCGGCCGTGCGCGCAGCCGGCGGCACGGTCGTCACGCCGCTGCCGCTGGTCGCCGGGGTCGCCGCCGAGCTGCCGGCCGGAACGGTCCTGCCGGGCTGGACCGTCGCCGAGGACCGACCGCTCGCGGTCACCGCCCGCAAGGGCGACCGCGAGGACACCACTCCGACACCACCCGGGTCCCCGGCCGTCGACAGCAGTCCGACCTCGACCGCCCGCGAGACCCTGGGCCTGACGGCCTCAGGGCCGGCCGGTGCGGGCGTCACCGTTGCCGTCGTCGACACCGGCGTCGCCGACAGTCCGGATCTCGCCGGCCGCGTCCGGCACGTCGACGTCACCGGCAAGCACCTCGCCGACGACTCGGGCGACGGCTACGGGCACGGCACCTTCATGGCGGGCCTCGTCGCCGGCAACGGGAAGGCGTCGGGCGGTCGCTACGCGGGCGCTGCACCGAAGGCGAACCTGCTCGACGTCCGGGTCGCAGCCGACGACGGCAGCACCTCCCTGGTGTCGGTGCTGCGGGGGCTGCAGGTCGTCTCGGCCAGCGCGGACGAGCTCGACGTCCGGGTCCTCAATCTCTCGCTCTCCTCGGGGAGCCCGCTGCCGTACCAGATCGACCCGCTGACGCAGGCGCTCGAGGGGCTCTGGCGCCAGGGCATCACCGTGGTGACCGCGGCGGGCAACGACGGACCGGCGCCGGGCGGCGTCAGCTCACCCGGGCTCGACCCCATGCTGCTCACCGCCGGCGCGCTCGACGAGGCCGGTACCGCCGCCCGGGGTGACGACACCGTGGCCTCCTACTCGTCGCGCGGCACGTCTGACTCCGGACCGGCCAAGCCCGACCTGGTGGCGCCGGGTTCCCACCTCGTCTCGTTGCGGGCCCCGGGCTCGACGGTGGACGACGCGAACCCGAACAGCCGCGTCGGGAACGCCTACTTCCGCGGCACCGGCACCTCGATGTCGACCGCCCTGATCAGCGGCGTCGTCGCCGACGTGCTGTCGGCCCGGCCCGACCTCTCGCCCGACCAGGTCAAGGCGTTGCTGACCGGTACGGCCTACCGGGCCGACGGGCTCTCGTCCGCGAGCGGGGCGGGCGCAGGCGGCGTGGACGCAGCGGCCGCACTCGTGGCTCCTGCGCCGACCGACACCGCCGGCTCCGCCGACGACCCGACGCAGGCGCCGGACCCCTCGACCCTGTCCCCCGGCGAGGTCAAGCAGTGGGACCGGTTCGCGGCAGCGATGCTGGACGGTGACCGGTCCGCCGCGTTCGCCGCGTGGCAGAAGCTGTCGCCGGAGGCCCGCTCCTGGGTCGGCCGCTCGTGGGTCGCGCTGTCGCCGGAGGCCCGCAGCTGGGTGGCCCGGAGCTGGGTCGGACGGAGCTGGGTCGGTGCCGACGGCACCGCCGACGAGTGGCTCGCCCGCAGCTGGGTGGCCCGCAGCTGGGTGGCGCGGAGCTGGGTCGCCCGGAGCTGGGTCGCCCGCAGCTGGGTCGGACGGAGCTGGGTGGGCCGCAGTTGGGTGGCGCGCAGCTGGGTCGGCCGGAGCTGGGTCGACGACGACTGGGCCGGCCGCAGCTGGGTCGGACGCAGCTGGGTCGGTCGCAGCTGGGTCGACGACGAGTGGGCGGCCCGCAGCTGGGTGGCCCGGTCCTGGACGGCACGCTCGTGGACCACCGACAGCTGGAGCTGAGCCGCCGGCCCGGCGCTCCCCCGCCGGGACCATCCAGACCTGCGCCCCACCCGCCGACACTCCTGAGGTGAGCGCGCGGGCCAGGCTGTTCGGCCGCCTCCACCCCGTGACGCGGGTGGTGGTCGGCTCGGTGCTGCTGGGCACGGTCTCACTGCTGGTGGTCGGCTGGAACTGGGTGGAGCGGACCGGCGGCCCCGTGGCCGCGCCGGTCGGGATGCGGCTGCTCGTCCCGCTGCTGTTGGTCGTCACCGTCGTCAGCGAGCTGGTCGCGGTGCGGCTGCGGCACGGCGACGAGGACGAGGCGCTGACGCTGCTCGAGGCGG
>JAVEDQ010000216.1 GCA_030840885.1 Frankiaceae bacterium | reverse complement strand
CGGCTCGGCACCCCGACCACCGTCGTCTATGCCGGGAAGCTCGCGCAGCCCGACATCATCGCCGCGTTGCGCGCGGGCCGGACGTTCGTCATGCGCCGTCCCGACGGCGTCGAGTGCTACCTGACCGGCACGCTTGCCGGTTCCCGCACCTATGTGGGCGGCACGCTGACCGGGCCGCGAGGGGCGACGGCGGAGATCGAAGCGCTGGTACGTGGCGGCGGCGGGATGCGACTGGTGCTGATCTCCGGCGGGCGGACGTTGTCGACCACGCCGCTGACCGCCGACGAGCAGGTCGTGCGTGCGACCGTCGCCGTGCCGGGCTACGTCCGGGCCGAGGTCCGGGGGGCGCAACACCCCGCGCCGCCCGGCAAGCCGCTCGCGTTCGAGAACGACATGGAGTGCCTGACCAACCCGATCTGGCTCGTCGAAGGAGCCAGTTCGCAGCCGCCGCTCGACGAGGTCGCCCCGCCGGGCCCGCCTGGGCCGCGCCGCCGAAGCTGATTCGCCTCGCTGCACGCCAGAATTCTCCGGCGATCCGGCAACATCTGGCGCCGCTCGTCGTTGCATACAGGGCAGCAATCGCGACGTGCCGGAAATGCTCCGGTGAAAGGGAGGCGCGGTGACCTCGGCGGTCGAGCAGTCCGGTCAAGCCGGTCCGGCGGATCAGGACGACGTCGCGGGCCGTGAGCTGGCCCGGGAGCAGGAGTACGTCGCGCGGCTCTATGCGCGGCTCGACGACCTGCGCGCCCGGACCGACCAGCAGCTGACCGACGTCCGGCGCGGCGGACCCGTCGGCACACCGCAGAACCGCTCCGAACGCGACTCGTTCGCCACGCTTTACGAGGACCGGCTGGCCCAGCTCAACGCGGTCGAGAACGGCTTGTGCTTCGGCCGGCTCGACCTCGTCGGCACCTCGGATCCCGACAACCCCGATCGGACCGACGGCGACCAGCGGGACCGCTACTACGTGGGTCGGCTCGGCCTCGCCGACGAGCGGAGCCGGCAACTCCTCGTCGACTGGCGGGCGCCCGCGGCGCAGCGCTTCTACCGGGCGACCGCGGCTCACCCCGACGGGGTGTTGCGCCGTCGGCACCTGCGCAGCCGGGGTCGGATCGTCACAGGCGTCGACGACGACGTGTTCGACCTCGCGTCGCTGACGGAGGCCGATCGCAGCACCCTCAACGGCGAGGCGGCGCTGCTGGCCGCGCTGGCGGAGAGCCGGACCGGCCGGATGGGCGACATCGTCGCCACGATCCAGGCCGAGCAGGACCGGGTGATCCGCTCCGACCTCAACGGCGTGCTCGTCGTCCAGGGCGGCCCCGGGACCGGTAAGACGGCGGTGGCGCTGCACCGCGCCGCCTACCTGCTCTACACCCACCGCGAAAGGCTTGCCCGTTCCGGTGTGCTCGTCGTCGGCCCCTCGCCGGTGTTCCTGCGCTACATCGGACAGGTGCTGCCGTCGCTGGGCGAGACCGGCGTCCTGCTCGCCACCCCCGCAGAGCTGCTGGCCGACGTCGAGGTGACGGCCGTGGAGCCGTCCGACGCCGTCTCCCAGCTCAAGGGCGACCTCCGGATGGCGGACCTGCTGGCTGCCGCCGTGGCGGACCGGCAGAAGCTCCTGCCCTTCGACGTCACGATCCCCTTCGAGGGGGCGCAGCTGCGCATCAGCCGCCGGCACGTCACTGCGGCCCGAGCCCGTGCCCGCCGGGGGCACCTGCCCCACAACGACGCGCGGCGCAGCTTCGTCCGCGGGTTGATCGAGCCGCTGGTGCAGCAGGCGCTCGAGCTGCCCGACGGGCCCGAGGTGGGCGATGCCCCCTACGTCCGCCGGGCCATCGCCGAGATCGAGGAGTTCCGCGAGACGGTGGCGGCGCTGTGGCCGCGGCTCCGGCCGCAGCGGCTGCTGACGGGGTTGTTCGCCGATCCCGAAGCGCTGCGCCGCGTCGCCGAGGGCATCCTCACTCCCGCCGAGATCGCCCTGCTGGCCCGCCCGCGGGACGCGGGGTGGACCGTCGCCGACATCCCCCTGCTCGACGAGGCCGCGGAGCTGCTCGGCAACCCGGACGCCGCCGTCCGCGCCCGTGAGGAGCGGGAGGCACGGGCGCAGGCCCGCGAGTACGCCGAAGGGGTGCTCGACATCGCCGCCGGGTCCGACGCGGAGTGGTCGGCCCAGGTGGACGCCGAGCAGTTGGCCGACCGGTTCCGCAACGCCGGCCCCGACCTCACGGTCGCCGAACGTGCCGCGGGCGACCGCGAGTGGGTGTTCGGCCACGTCATCGTCGACGAGGCGCAGGAGCTCTCCCCGATGACCTGGCGGCTGCTCATGCGGCGCTGCCCGAGCCGGTCGTTCACCCTCGTCGGTGACGTCGCCCAGACCGGCGCGGCCGAGGGTGCGTCCTCCTGGGCGGAGGCGCTCGACCCGTTCGTCGCCGGCCGCTGGCGCACCGAGGAGCTCCGCGTCAACTACCGGACCCCGCTGGAGATCATGGAGGTCGCCGCCGACGTGCTCCGGGCCGTCAACCCGGACCTGGAGCCGCCGACGTCCGTCCGTGAAGGCGGCGAACCGCCCCGCGCGATCCGGGTGACCCCCGCGGAGCTCGCGGACACCCTCGTCGACGTGGTCCGCGCCGAGGTCGAGGCGGTCGGCGACGGCACCGTCGCAGTCCTGCTGCCCACGGCGCGGTACGACGAGCTGGCCCGCCCGCTCGCGGCGACCCTCCCTGAGCTCGCCGGGGTCGGCGGCGACCAGCTCGTGCGGCAGGTGGCCGTCCTGGGGGTCCGGGAGGCGAAGGGGCTCGAGTTCGACGCGGTGGTCGTCGTCGATCCGGCCGGCGTCCTCGCCGGCTCACCGCGCGGTGCCAACGACCTCTACGTCGCGGTCACCCGGGCCACGAAGCGGCTGACGGTGGTCGCCGACGGCGCGCTGCCGGAGGTCCTGGCCCGGCTTTCGTACCCCGAGGCAGCGCCGTCGCAAAGTGAGACGACCGACCCCCGCTGACGGACCCATCATCGGACGCATGAGTGACGCCGTGCCGGAGCAGCCCCGTGGAGATGCCGTCTTCCGTCTGATGTACCGGAGTCGCATCCGGATCCCGGTGCAGACGCGCAAGCAGCAGCTCGGCGAGATCTTCAGCATCGCCCGCTCGAACAACAAGCGGCTGGACGTCACCGGCGCGCTGTTGCTCTCCGAGCACTGGTTCGTGCAGGTCCTCGAGGGTTCGGAGGATGCGGTGCGCGGCCTTTACGCCGCCATCGAAGCCGACCCGCGGCACGACTCGGTGACGCTGGTGGAGACGACCCCGGAGGACCGACGGGTCTTCGGACGCTGGGCAATGGCCAAGGTCGCCGGCCATGAGCACGAGCCCGACATCCCGCTCATCGCCCACCGCGACGGGATCCATGCGGCCGCCGCCCGCCGGACGACGCCGGAGCAGGATCAGCTGCTCGACCGGATGCGCGAGGTCGCCCGGGGAGCGCCGCAGACGGTGTGAGCTGCCGCCCGCTCACTCGTCGAGCGCGGCGAGCTCCGTCTCGAGCCGGGCCAGCTCCGCCCGAAGTGTGGCGGCCTTCTTCTGCGCCTCGCTGCGGCACGCCTCGACCGTCGCTTCGAGCGAGCGCCGCAACGTCTGGTCCTCGAGCTGGTCGGCGAAACCACGGATCGCCGCGAGCGGCACCGGCTGCGGTTTGTCGCGCCGCCCGGCAACCGCCGTCTCGACGGTCCAGGCGAAGTCGGCGAAGCGCAGCGTCAGCGTGAGCTTGGGTGGCGCGCCGCCACCCGAGCGGGCCGGTCGCTTCGCCCGCGGCTTGTCCGCCGACCGCTCGGCGACCGGCCGCTCGGCAAGGTCGGGATCCGGCGCGGTCGTTGTCGGCTCCGCCGGACTCGGCGGCGGGGTCACCACCCGGTCGGCGCGGGTGCGGCGGTCGGGACGCACCGGTTCGAGGATCGGCTCCGGCGCCTTAGCCGACGGCTTCACCACCGGTGCCGGCGCCGGGGAGGCGGCAGAGGCTGCGGTCTTGGTGCGGCGACCGGGCAGGCCGACTTCCTCGGGGGCGAACGGCAGCTCGTCGCCACCCACCTTCACATGGAGGAACTCGGCGTCCTGCGGCGGGTCGTCGATACGCACCAGCTGCCCGCGGGTCCCGGCCGGCATGCCGGCGCCGCCCGAGAGCAGCACGAGCGACGGGCGCTTGCCCGTGGCCAGGTCGGCCCGGAGCCGGCTCAGCGCCTCGTCGTCCAGCCCCGATGCGTTCGACATGCGCCCGTCCTATCCCGTGCCGCGGTCCTAGCGCTCCGACCCGAACGAGGAGCGCGAGAGCCCCTCGGCCTCGTGCGCCGCGGTCAGCCGCTGCTCGAACTCCTCGCGGTGCCGGTCGACCAGCTCGGTGCGGGCCCGGCCGGGGCCGAGCCGTTCCGCGGCTGCGGTGGCGACGAGCTCCTGGTACTCGTCGGCGTGGGCCTCGGTCAGGTCCTCGAGCGCGATGGAGCGGGCGCGGGCGCGGCGGGCGGCCGGTTCACCCCGGCCCACCATCTGCCGGATCGGGACCGGCTCGGCCGGCGGAGCCGGGGCGGCCGGAGGCGTCGGCGAGCTCGGCGCCGGCCGCGTCGTCGCAGCTCGGCGCGTTGTCACCGGGCTGGAAGGGGCCCGACGCTTGCGGACCGGCTTGGGTGCCAGGCACTCCGAACAGGTCGTGGCGTCGTCGTCGGGGGAGGGGTAGGAGTCGAGAGCCAGGACCCGTCTGCAGGTGTCGCACCGTCGCCACGAAGAAGCCATTGCTTCAGTTTGGCACCTCGCGGGCCAGGAAGTCGGCGACCGTGACCGCCAACTCCTCCCCGGCGTCCTCCTGGAGGAAATGACCGGCATTTGCAACGACGGGCTGTGGACGGTTCGCGGCCGTCGGAACCGCGCGCGTGAGAACCGGCGCCATCGGCCCGGTGATGGGGTCGGAGTCGCTGAAAGCGACCAGGAACGGCTTGTCCCACGTGCTGAGCCGCTGCCAGGCGGCGCGGTTCGGCTCGGTGGCCGGGTCGTCGGGGGCCGTCGGCAGGATCAGCGGCATCGCGCGGGGGCCGGCCTTGAACGACTCGTCCGGGAAGGGGGCGTCGTAGGCGGCCCGCGCGGCGTCGGACAGCCCGCGCTTGCACCCGCTGGCGACCAGCCGGCCCACATCGAGCGTGGGCGCGGTCTCGACGGCGGTGCGGAAGGCCCACCAGATGTCGGGCATCGGGTGGTCGCCGGTGGGCAGCCCGGTGTTGGCGGCCACGATCGCGGCGAACCGGTCGGGGTTCTCCATGGCCAGGCGCAGGCCGATGAGCCCACCCCAGTCCTGGCACACCAGGGTCACCTCGCGCAGGTCGAGTGCGTCGACCACCGCGGCGCGGACCCATTCGACGTGTCGGGCGTAGCTGTGGTCGTCGGTGCGCGCCGGCTTGTCCGAGCGGCCGAACCCGATGAGGTCCAGGGCCACCGCCCGCAGGCCGCGTGCCGCCAGGACCGGGAGCATCGAGCGGTAGAGGTAGGACCAGGTCGGTTCGCCGTGCAGCAGCAGCACCACCGGACCGTGCGCGGGGCCCTCCTCGACGTACGCCATCCGGAGCTGCTGGCCCCCGGTCGACTCATCGACCGGGATCTCGACGTAGTGCGGCTCGTACCGGAAACCGTCGGGTCCCTCGGCTTGCAGGGCGGCGAAGCGGTCGTCGGGGGTGCGCAGGATCTCCACGGGCGCAGTCTGCACCCAGGCCGTGTCAGCCGGGGCCGGCGAGCAACAGCTCGTGCAGCTCCTTCAGGTCCTGCTCGCCGGGCAGACCCCATGCCGGGTCGTAGTGGAACACGTCCTGCACCGAGCTGCTGGTCAGTCCGCCGTCGAGCAGCTCCATGTGGCGCGCGTTCACCTCGGCCGGGTGGTCGACGCCGCAGGCCTGCGACACCCGCTGCAGGTCGCGACGGAGCATCGAGAGGTAGTTCGCGCAGCGCACCGACTTGAGATCCGGATCCAGCCCGCGGGTGAGCCACGTGTTCTGCGTCGCGACCCCGGTGGGGCACTTGTCGGTGTGGCACCGCTGCGCCTGGATGCAGCCGATCGACAGCATCGCCTCACGGCCGACGTTGACCATGTCGGCGCCGAGGGCGAAGGCCACCAGCGCGTTGTCCGGCAGGCCGAGCTTGCCGGAGCCGACGAAGACCACGTCGTCGGTGATCCCTCTGCGGGCGAACTCGGCGTAGACCTGCGAGAAGCCGTGCCGGAACGGGATCGAGACGTGGTCGGTGAACACCAGGGGGGCGGCGCCCGTCCCGCCCTCGCCACCGTCGACGGTCACGAAGTCGACGCCGCGGTCCTCGTTGCTCATGCGGCTCGACAGCTCCTGCCAGAAGCCCATGTCGCCCACCGCGGACTTGATGCCGACCGGGAGGCCGGTGGCATCGGCGATGCGCTCGACGAAGTCCAGCAGCGAGTCGACGTCGGAGAACTCCCGGTGGCGCGACGGGCTCACGCAGTCCTGGCCGACCGGGATGTCGCGCGCCTTCGCGATGGCCGCGCTCACCTTCCGCCCCGGCAGCATGCCGCCCAGCCCCGGCTTCGCGCCCTGACTCAGCTTGATCTCCAGCGCCTTCACCGGTGCCGAAGCGACGAGGTCGCAGAGCCGGGCCAGATCGAAGCGCCCCGACGAGTCGCGGCAGCCGAAGTAGGCCGTGCCGATCTGGAAGACCAGGTCGCCGCCTTTGCGGTGGAAATCCGAGAGCCCGCCCTCACCGGTGTTCTGCATGCAGTGAGCCAGCGCGGCGCCCCGGTTCAACGCCTCGACCGCGGGGCCGGAGAGCGAGCCGAAGCTCATGCCGCTGACGTTGACCACCGAGTTCGGGCGGAACGCGTGGCGACGGCCGCGGCCCCGGCCGAGGACCTTGGCGGCGGGCAGCCAGGCGTCGTGACTGCCCGTGGCCGGCGTCGTCGCCCCGGGTGTGCCCAGCGTGCTGTGCCGGATGAGGACGAACCCGGCCTCGTTGTCCATGTCATTGTCGGAGCCGAAGCCGAAGTAGTTGTTCTCGAGCTTCGCCGAGGCGTAGACCCAGCGCCGCTGGTCGCGGCTGAACGGCCGCTCGGAGTCGTTGCTCGCGATGATGTACTGCCGCAGTTCCGGGCCCATCTTCTCCAGCAGGAACCGCATGTGCCCCACGACCGGGAAGTTCCGCGTCACCGCGTGCTTGCGCTGGACCAGGTCATGCACCGCGGTCCCGACCACGGGGGCCAGCAACCCGGCCCCGACCGCCCACTTGCGCACGGCTTCCCCCTCCAACGACTCCCGACCCGACGCGGACCTCGACACGTTGCAGTATCGACCGAACGTCGGCTTCCGCCATCGTCGGGGTTCGACGTCGACCACACTGGCCGGATGCCGAAGGAGTCCACGCCTGCCGTCGAGGTCCACGTCGAGACGAGGGCGCAGTTGCGGGAGTGGCTCGCCGGCCACGCGACGCCCGACTCGTCCAGCATCTGGCTGGTGACGTGGAAGAAGGCCACCGGCCGCCCGGCGCCGAGCTACGACGACATCGTCGAAGAGGCACTCTGCTTCGGTTGGATCGACAGCACCAGCCGGACGCTCGACGCCGAACGCTCCGCCCTGCGGCTCGCACCGCGCCGACGTCGCAGTGGCTGGGCGCGGACGAACAAGGTGCGGATCGTTCGGCTCGAGGCGCAGGGCCTGATGACCGACGCCGGCCGCGCCGTCATCGACCGCGCGAAGGCCGACGGGTCGTGGACGCTGCTGGACGACGTGGAGGACCTCACCGTCCCGGACGACCTCGCCGCGGCGCTGGCCGGCCACGGCGACGCCCGCGCGAACTTCGACGCCTTCCCGCGGAGCGTGCGACGGGCGACCCTCGCGTGGGTCGCGCAGGCAGGCCGGCCCGAGACCCGACGTCGCCGGATCGAGGAGGCGGCGGGACGCGCCGAGAACAACGAGCGGGCCGGTCCGGCCCGCACGGGGCCCCCTCGATCAGCGGCACCGGCGCCGAAGGCAACCCGTTGACGCCGCTGATGGCTCAGGCGCTACCGGCCAGCACCGCGGCCTGCACCGCCTCGGCGACCGGCGTCGGCCCGCCGATCAACTGCAGCACGGTCCCGGCACTGCGGGGCTCGTCGAGCAGCGCGACGAGGACAGCGGCGACATCCGCTCGCGGCACGGCGCCACGGGGCGCGTCCGGGCTGAGCTGGACCGTCCCGGCGGCGGGGTCGTCGGTGAGCGAGCCGGGCCGCAGCACCGTCCAGTCGAGATCCCGCGCGCGCAGGTCGTCCTCGGCCGCGAGCTTGGCGCGCAGATAGGCGACGAAGACCTCGCCGACGCCCTCCGGCGTCGCGCCTCCGCGCACGCTCTCGACGCCCATGGACGAGACGAGCAGGTACCGGCGGATCCCGGCCTGCGACGCCGCGTCGGCGAGCAGCACCGCACCGCCCCGGTCGACGGCGTCCTTCCGGGGGATCCCGCTGTTCGGCCCGGCTCCGGCGGCGAAGATCACGGCGTCGGACCCCTGGATGACCGCGGCGAGCGCGGCGGCGTCCATGGTCTCGAGGTCGGCTTCGACGGCGGTGGCGCCGGCCGCCTCGATCTCGGCGGCGTGCTCGAGATTGCGGGTCAGGGCGAGGACCTCGTCCCCCCGTCGGGTGAGCAGGCCCGCGGTGAGCAGGGCGATCTTTCCGTGTCCTCCGGCGATGGCGATGCGCATGAGCCGGACCTACCCGCGCCGGCGAGCTCAAGCGGTCTTACGCTGGGCCGGTGAAGCCGCTTCGCCGCCGGGCCCGCCGCGAGCGGGTCGACCGGGTCGACTCGGCCCCGCGCCTCCTTCTGCTGCCGGCCTTCCTGGCGCCACTGGCGCTCGTTGCCGGATGGAACTACGCAGCGGCCGCACAGTCGGGGCACTACGACTCGCTGCACGACACCCTCTCCGAGCTGGCGGCGATCGGGTCGACCCACCGCGAGGTCATGACCGTGGCCTTCGTCGTGCTCGGGATCTCCCACGTCGGCACGGCGCTGCTGTTGCGTCCCGCCGCGCAGCGCGGTCGCGTGCTGCAGGCGGTCGGAGGATTCGCCACCATCGCGGTGGCGCTGTTCCCGACCTCCGACGAGAGCGACGGCTACGCCCACGCGACCGCTGCGGCGATCGCCTTCGTGTCGCTCGCGCTGTGGCCGGCGTTCGGGGCCCGGCGCGACGGCCCCCCGGTGCTACGGCCCACGGTGATGCGGGCGGCGTCGGTCGTCCTCGGGTTGTTCGTGGCCTGGTTCGTGGTGGCGCTCGCGGTCGGCAACCTGGTGGGTCTGGCCGAGCGGGTGGCCGCGCTGGGCGAGGCGCTGTGGCCGCTCGTGGTCGCGTGGCTGGTGCGGGAGTGGGGTGGTGGCGGGGGCACACCTCCGCCCGAGCAGCCGTCGGACCTGCCGGATCCGCAGGACGAGCAGCCGCGCGGCGACGGCGGCTCCACTGGCGGCCCCCCTGACGGCCCCACCGACGGCCCTGCACCGGTCGAGCCCGAGTCGGAACCGGCCCGCTCCACCCGTTGAGCGGCGGCCGAGGGCCACCCGACGTCGGCAGGAGTAGGAATGGGGACGACACCCCTTGATCGACGAGGAGCCACGGATGGCCGTCTGCCTAGCCACCGAACCCACCGGTCTGAGCCTGCAGCGGCTCGGTGAGCTCGCCGAGCAGCGCAACGGCGCCGACAGCCGGCTCGTGTTCGAGGGCCGGACCTGGACCGGCAGCGAGCTCGCGGCCCGTGCCCGCCGCGTCTCCACCGGGTTCCGGGAGATCGGTCTGTCCGCTGGCGAACGCGTCGTGGTGTGCATGGCGAACTGTCCCGAGGTCGGCATCAGCTACTCGGCGATCTGGCGTGCGGGCGGCGTCACCACTCCGGTGGTGTTCCTGCTGAGCGAGGACGAGCTCCGGCACGTCTTCAGCGACAGCGAAGCCGCCTGCGTCATCACGACCCCCGAGTTCCTCCCGAAGGTGGCGGCAGCCGCGCGGGACGTCCCAACCGTGCGGGGGCTGGTCGTCGTGGGCGACGCGCCGACCTCGACCGGGTCGGTCGACGCGGGGCGCCCCGTGATCCCCTTCGCCGAACTCGAGGACAGCGACGAGTCCGACCTCACCGACACCGACCCGACCGAGCTCGCTGCGCTGCTCTACACCGGCGGCACCACCGGCCGGTCGAAGGGCGTCATGCTCAGCCACGACGCGATGAGCACCTCGGCCTGGGCGGCCACCGCGAACAGCTTCGAGAGCGGGGTCCGGCGATCGCTGTTGCCGCTGCCGCTCTCCCACGCCTACGGACTACTGATCACGACGATGGGCCTGCACGCGCCGGAGCCCGGGACGACCGTGTTGCAGCGCTGGTTCACCCCCGGCGACTGGCTGACGCTCGCCGCTCAGCACCAGATCCAGACCGGAGCCGTCGTCCCGTCGATGCTGCAACTGTTGCTGCAGCAGCCGATCGAGGACCACGACCTGTCCCACCTGCGACGGCTCTCCTCGGGTGGGGCGCCGCTCTCGCAGGAGGTCGCGGCGGCGTTCCGCGCCCGCGTCCCGCAGGTCGAGATCGCCGAGGGCTACGGCTGCACCGAGACCGCCGCGCTCGTCGCGAGCAACCCCCTCGGCGCGGTCCGGCCCGGCAGCGTAGGCGTCGCCGTTCCCGGGGTCGAGATCCGGATCGAGCCCCGAACTGACGGCAACGGCGTGGACGGCAACGGCGATGACGGGGCGGAGGAAGGGGCCTCGGCCCCGGCAGGGGTCGACGGGGAGATCTGCGTGCGCGGGAAGATGCTCATGCAGGGCTACTGGCGCTCGCCGGAGGAGACCGCGAAGACGCTGCGCGGCGGCTGGCTGCACACCGGCGACATCGGCCACCTCGACGCCGACGGCTACCTCTACGTCGTCGACCGGATCAAGGATCTGATCATCCGCGGCGGCTTCAACGTCTACCCGCGCGACGTCGAGGACATGCTGCTCGGCCATCGCGACGTGGTCGCCGCTGCGGTCGTCGGCCGTCCGGACCCGACCTACGGCGAGGAGGTCATCGGCTTCGTCCAGCTCAAGCAGGGAGCGGGCGCGACGCCACTCGAGCTCGTCCAGTTCGCCAAGGAGCACCTCGCCGCCACCAAGTACCCGCGGGAGATCCACGTCGTCGACCAGGTGCCGCTGACGAGCGTCGGCAAGACCGACCGGAAGGCGCTTCGTAGCCGCATCGTCGCCGCGCCGTGACGCTTCCGGACGAGACGGTCCCCTGGGCGCTGGTTGCGCACGTCGGCCCCCATCTGGAAGAGGAGGAGGCAGCCCTGCTCGGCGCGATCGGTCGGCTGTCGCTCGCCCTATGATCTTCCGTTCCATCGGTGAGGGCAGGCCCTATCCCGCGCACGGCCGCGACCGCACCCGCGACTGGACCGACGTCGCGCCCCGCGTCGTCCGGCTCGCCGAGCTGACGACCACCAAGCGGACGCTGCAGCTCGACTCGCTGCTCGCCGAGGACTCCACCTTCCACGGCGACCTGTTCTGCCACGTCGTGTCCTGGCGCGGTCAGCTCTACCTCGAGGACGGGGTCCACCGTGCGCTACGCGCCGCGCTGAACGGGCGCGACGCCATCCACGCCCGCGTCCTGGATCTCCCCGACTGATGCCCATCCCAGCGGAGCCGACGTCAGCAGATGGGGGCATGAGCCCGGAGGCGCAGGCCTACGTCGATGCGCTCCCCGCCGACCGCCGGGCGCTGTTCGACCGGGTCCACGCGCTCGTCCTCGACGTCTTCCCGGCCGTGCGGATCACCATGTCCTATGCGATGCCGACCTACGTGGTCGGTCGCCACCAGCTCCACGTCGGGGCGTGGAAGCACGGTCTGTCGTTCTACGGCTGGAAGTCGGGCCGCGACGCGGGACTGACGGAGCGGCATCCGGAGCTCGACTCCGGCAAGGGCACGCTGCGGCTCACGTTCCGTGCCGCCGAGCAGATCTCCGACGACGAACTGCGCGCGTTCGTCCGGGCGACGCTCGCCGACTGACCGTCGCCCGCCGTTCCCATAGATCATGGAGTCGTGACCGGCGACGCGGACGACCATCGCTGGCGCTATCTCCTGATCGGGCTGGTGGCCACGCTCATCAGCTGCGCCTACCAGTACGGCCTGGGCTACCTGCTGCCTGCGCTCCGGGCCGAGGGTGTGAGCCTGCCCCTGGCCGGTCTACTGGTGAGCGCGCCCATCGCCGGGACGACCATCGGGCTGGTGTTCGCCGGTACCGCGGCCGACACCAACGGCGAGCGGCGGGTGCTCGGCGTCGGGCTCGCCGTGGCCGGCGTCGCCGTGCTCGGCGCGGCGGCGGTCGACGGCATCGCGGGCCGAGCGGCACTGCTCGTCGTCGGCGGTGCCTTCGCCTCCACCGCCCAGGCGACGAGTGGACGGTTGGTGCTCCGGTTCCCGGCCCGGCGGCGCGGGCTGGCGATGGGCATCCGGCAGACCGCCCAACCGCTGGGCGTGGTCCTCGCGGCGCTGGTGCTACCGCAGCTGGCTACGGGCGGGACGTCCCGCGCCTTCGCCGGCCTCGGCCTCGGCCTTCTGCTCGC
>JAVEDQ010000174.1 GCA_030840885.1 Frankiaceae bacterium | reverse complement strand
TTGCTGAGCGCGCGTTCCAGCCAGGAACGGCCAGCGTGGGCGAGACGTACGTCCGGGCTGTCGAGCAGGTCCAGGGCGGCTGCGGCGACCGGTATCGGCTTCCCACCTATCGGCGCGCCGAGCAAGCTCGCGTCGTAGGCGCAGAGCAGAACGTCGCCCCGGACGTCGGGCTCCAGGGCGAAGTCCTGCTCGATCTCGTGCAGAGCCGCATGGTCGACGTAGCCGCCCACATCGTCGACGACGCTGACATCCAGACCGTGCGCAGCCGCGGCTCGCGCCCCGCCCGAAGAAACCCGCCGGTCTACCCGCAGGTCGCTGACGATCCCCGGATGACCCCAGTAGCGGTGCTGAACGGCGCGCCGGCGGAGAAGCGAAGCCCACTCCGCGACGGAGTGCTCCTCGACGAGGACGCGCCGGAGACGGTGCCGCAGCCGGCGATCTTTCGGTCGAGCTGCCGCCGATCCGGGATGGCTGAGCACGTCAATGACGATCCAAGCGAGGGGCTGCCCGAGAGGGCGACCGGCGCCCGGACGACTGCTCGCCCTGCGGCGGACGCTGGCTTCGTCGATCACTCGGTACGGCCCGACCCAGCCGACGGCGAGCTCGCCGGCGTCGAGCAACTGCCGCACACGGCGCTCCGACACGCCCAGCCGCTGCGCGGCCTCGGCTACCGAGAGCCAGTCATCCACGGCCGGTCACCAATCCTTCCGCTCTCGGAATAATTCTGCGACTTCGGACCGGCTGCGTCAAGTATTTCTACCGTCTAGAGAACTATTAGCGGACGATGCGCGCTCTGCGGCCACCGACGGCACGTGTTCAGCTGGTTCGGTCGGAGACAGGGTGAACCTGGACGCCGCCCGCACCGCTCTGCTGCTGCTCGACCTCCACCAGGGCTGCTCGAGCAATTGGCGGAGCCGACCCACGTCGTCGCGGCACTGGCGCGATGACCGGGTAACGACCGCGGCAGGGGGCAGGAGCCCTGCCATGGCGAAGGTGTGCGTGGTCGGTGCAGGGATCAGCGGCGTGGCGTGCGCGCGGGTGCTGCGCGAGGCCGGGTTCGACGTCGACCTCCGGGACCGGTCGCGCGCTCCGGGCGGACGGATGTCCTCGCCTCGGATGACGTGGAGTTCACTCGGGGACCGGCGCATCGATACCGGCGCCGGCTACTTCACCGTTCGCGACGACGAGTTCCGCACGGTCGTCGACGACTGGTTGACGCGCGGCCTCGCCCGCGAATGGACCGACACCTTCCACCTGCTGCCCGCCGCCGACGGCTCGCCGGGCCTCGGCGATCCGAAGCCCGGCCCGATGCGCTACGCCGCACCCGGCGGGTTGCGGTCGCTGGTCATCGACCTGGCGGAGGACCTGCCGTTCTCCGACGCCACTGGCGTCGAGCTCGTCGACGCGAACGCCAGCACGCCGCGGGTCGACGGTGAACAGTTCGACGCCGTCGTGCTCGCGATGCCGGATCCGCAGGCGCTCAAGGTGCTCGGCGACGGGCTGGAGGAGGAGCGCGCCGCGATGACCGAGCAGGCCTGGGAGCCCATCCTCGCCCTGCAGGCGGTGTTCCCGAGCCGCAGCTGGCCCGCGTTCGACGCCGGCTTCGTGCAGGACGACGACGTGCTCGAGATCGTCTTCGACGAGGGTCGCCGGCGCGGCGACGACGCCCCCGTGCTCGTGGCCGACTCCACCAGCGCGTGGGCGGCGTCCCGTCTCGACGACCCGGACGCCGCCGCCGACCCGTTGGCCGAGGCGCTGGACCGGATCCTCGGGTGCGGTCGTCCGTCGGAGTCCAAAGTCTCGCGGTGGACCTACTCGCGCCCGGCCACCCCGCGCGACGAGGACTTCCTGTTCACGCCGCGGCGGATCGGCTTCTGCGGCGACGGGTGGGGGACCTCGAAGGTGGAGACCGCCTGGCGTTCCGGGACGCTGCTCGGCCGCCGCATCGTCCGCGAGATGGCGTAGCGGGTTGGCGTAACGGGTTGGCGTAGGCGCCGGCACCTCGGGAAGGTCGCGTGCATGAGTGCAGAGATGCAGTACGTGAAGCTCGGACGCACCGGCCTCGAGGTGTCCCGCATCTGCCTCGGCTGCATGAGCTTCGGCGAACCCGACCGTGGCAATCACGAGTGGACGCTCGGCGAGGACGCGAGCAAGCCCTTCCTGCGTCGCGCCGCCGAACTCGGCATCAACTTCTGGGACACCGCGAACGTCTACTCCGACGGCAGCAGCGAAGAGATCGTCGGCCGCGCCCTCAAGGAGTACGGCCGCCGCGACGAGATCGTGCTCGCGACGAAGGTCAACGGGCGGATGCACGAGGGCCCGAACGGTCAGGGCCTGTCGCGCAAGCACATCTTCGCGCAGATCGACGCGAGCCTGACGCGGCTCGGTACCGACTACGTCGACCTCTACCAGATCCACCGCTGGGACTACGGGACCCCGATCGAGGAGACGCTCGAGGCGCTGCACGACGTCGTCCAGGCGGGCAAGGTCCGCTACATCGGTGCCTCGTCGATGCACGCCTGGCAGTTCAGTCAGGCCCTCTACCTCGCCGACCTCCACGGCTGGACGCGTTTCGTCTCGATGCAGAACCACTACAACCTGCTCTACCGCGAGGAGGAGCGCGAGATGCTCCCGCTCTGCGACGACCAGCAGATCGGCGTCATCCCGTGGAGCCCGCTGGCCCGTGGCCGGCTCACCCGCGACATCGACGACACGACCTCACGGTCGGAGACCGACCAGTTCGGCCGCACGCTCTACGGCGACGACGCTGACCGCGCGGTCGTCGAGGCGGTGGCCTCGATCGCCGAAGCCCGCGGAGTCAGTCGGGCGCAGATCGCGATGGCGTGGGTGGCCGGACGTCCCGGCATCACCGCGCCGATCGTCGGCGCGACGAAGATGCATCACCTCGAGGAGGCGGTCGCGGCACTCGACGTCGAGCTGACTTCCGATGAGGTGGAGAGGCTCGAGGCGCCGTACCGACCCCGTCCCGTGGTGGGTTTCGTCTGAGTCGGAAGGCGGCGATGGGCGCCCGTCGTCACCGTCA
>JAVEDQ010000234.1 GCA_030840885.1 Frankiaceae bacterium | reverse complement strand
TCGAGACATAGACGAACCTCGATGACCGGACCCTGCCTGTTGCATCGACGGATGTCAACATAGACGCGAGTGAATATTTACGACATACTCAGGGCATGACCTTGGCACCGGCCGCGGCGTCCGATCTCGAGAGCGCGTGCTGCTCACCGCTGGCACGCGAGCCGATTTCCGCCGCCGCCGCCACCGAGTTGGCCGGTTGCCTGAAGGCACTGGCCGATCCCACCCGGCTGCGCCTGCTGTCGCTCATCCAGGCTCATGAGGACGGCGAGGCCTGCGTCTGCGACCTGACCGCCCCGGTCGGGTTGACCCAACCGACGGTGAGCCACCACCTGAAGGTGCTGCTCGACGCCGGTCTGGTGACCCGCAGCCGGCGCGGCACCTGGGCCTACTACCGCGCCGTCCCGGAACGACTCGCCTCGCTGGCGGCCATCATCTCGACCCCGCAGCCCGTCTGAGGCGCGCAGCTGTCAGGAGGGCACGTCCAGGGCGAGGGGTGGAGCCTGCTGATCGACAACACCGCGCGTCATCTCGCGCGGATCGAGCTGCTCGGGCGGGACGGGTCGGCCTAGCAGGAACCCTTGTCCGACGTCGCACCGCAGGGACTGCATCGTCTGCAGCTGTGGAGTGGTTTCGATTCCTTCGGCGACGGTCCTGAGTCCCAGCGTTCTGCCGAGGCCCATCACCATCTCGGCGATCGCGCGGTCCGGTCCGTCCTGGTCGACGTGGCGGACGAAGCTCTGGTCGAGTTTGAGCGTGTCCACCGGCAGGTTCCGTAGGTAGGCCAGTGACGAGTACCCGGTGCCGAAGTCGTCGATCGCCAGCTGCACGCCCACCTTCTTCAGGCTCTCCAGTGCGTGGCGGATATCGACGGCGTCCTCCATGAGGCACGTCTCGGTGATCTCGAGGACGAGCGATGCCGCCTCCAGCCCGGCCTCGCCCAACGCTCTCTCGACCACATCGACGAGGTCTCCCGAGGCGAACTGGCGCGGCGACAGGTTCACGGACAACTCGAGCGGTGCGTTGCCATGCTGGGCCCGCCACTGCGCCACCTGGCGGCACGACTCGACGAGTACGTGTGCACCGAGCGGCACGATCAGGCCGGTCTCCTCGGCCAGCGGGATGAACTCCGACGGCGGAAGCAATCCGCGGGACGGGTGCTGCCACCGAACCAGGGCCTCGACGCCCCGCAGCCGCCCGGAGACGAGGTCCACCGTCGGCTGGTAGAAGACGCGGATGTCGGGCCGATGCAGGGCCCGCCGCAGGGAGGTCCGCATGGACAATCGTCGCGCCGCGGCGGTGCGCATGGTCTCGTCGAACACCTCGTAGCGGTTGCCGCCCTTGGCCTTCGCCCGGTACATCGCGGCGTCCGCGTTCTCGACCAACAGGTCCGGAGAGTGCTCGGATCCGCTCGCCAGCGCGATGCCGAGGCTGGCGGTGACGAAGAACTCGTGCCCGTCCACCCGCACCGCCTCGGCGAGCAGGGTCAGCAGCCGATGCGCGACCGCATCAGCCTCATCAGCGCCCGGCATGTCGCCACAGAGGACGACGAACTCGTCCCCACCGAGCCGGGCGACCGTGTCCTCAGGCCGAACCAGAGCGAGCAGGCGGCGGCTGATCTCCTGCAGCAGCGAGTCCCCGACGTGGTGCCCCAGGCTGTCGTTGATGATCTTGAAGTTGTCGAGGTCGACGAAAAGGACGGCCACCGCCGTTCCCGAACGTCGCATACGGGCCAAGGCGAGTTCGACGTGATTGCGCAAGACCGCGCGGCTTGCGAGTCCCGTGAGCGCGTCGTGGGTCGCCTGATACGCGAGCCGCTGCCGCTCCTGCGTGCGGCCGATGGCGTTTGCGGCCAGCTGCGCGGCCAGGTCCATCAGCCCGCGCTCGGAGGGGAGCGGCCGGCGCTCCCCTTCGAAGAACACTGTGAGAGACGTGTCGGCGTGCTGGTCGCCATGCAGGACGAGCGGCCATACCCAACAGGCCCCGATGCCGACATCGAGAAGTCGCCGTTGCAGCGGCCGAGGTAGCCCGTCGTCGGTGGCCACATCGGCGAGGACGACCGGACCGGACGGCTCGCGACCGGCCCCGTCGGCGTGCTGCCAGGGGGTGTCGCCCAGCGCCTGCGCCAGCGCGCCGTAGCGGTCCTTGGCCGCTCCGCCCGGCCCGGTGTCCGGCGGCCAGTCGGCGTCGGCGGGCTGCATACCAACGCGCACCGCGCAGTGTGTGGCGGGCAGGAGCTCCTCGACGGTCGCGGCGACGAGCTGCAAGGTCTCCCACAGCGGCGCGTCGGCGGCGATCAACTCCAGGACCTCCGCCTGACGCTGCAGGAGCGCCTGCCCGCGGCGGCTCTCGGTGACGTCCCGGGCGTTGACGACAATCCCGCCGACGGCAACGTCGGCCAGCAGATTCCGGCTGATGGCCTCGATCTGCCGAGGCAGTCGGCCGGGCACGGGAAGCTCCAGAACAAAGGGGACGGTGGCCGCCGGGTCTGCGGCGGTGCAGGTGATCCAGGACCGGATGGCGTCGGACTGGTGTGCCGCGAACAATGCACTCAGCGGGCGGCCGATCAGTTCGTCGGCTCGGCGGGCCACCACCTGGTGCGCGGCCTCGCTGGCATAACGCACCGTCCCGTTAGGGTCTACGACCAGAACGAGGTCGGAGCTGCCGCGCACCAGCGCCGCGAAGCGCGCACGCTCGCTGTCCACGCGGCGTAACAGGTCGGCCCGTGCCAGCGCACCGGCGAGCTCGCGGGCCAGCACCTCGGACACCTGGCGCAGGTTCGCACCGAAGCCGCGGAGGCCGGTGCGGTCGAAGACACACAGCACTCCGCGAGGTCCGCCTTGCCGGCGCCACGGCGCGGTGAGGACGTTCCGATGCCCCAGACCTTTCAGCCAGGCCTCGAGCCCGGGCACGAGCGGGTCGGGCGGAAAGAGGAGGACATCGTCGGCCTCGAGCAACGGCGCGTATACGCCGTCCAGTGTGGAGCGCCACCGCCGGTACGGGTCGCCGGGACCGACGCGGTGGACGGTCACCCCGTCGTCATCGGCGAGCACGAGCTCGACGGCCGCGGCGCCGAGCCCGGTCCGCACCCGGTCCAGGAACGTGGGGAGGGCATCTCGTGGGTCGTCGAGAAGCAACGCGCGGCTGGCGGCCCGCAACTCCTCGATCCGCTCGAGGTCAGCGGCGCGCGCCGCGGCGAGGCGCTGCGCTCGGTTCAGCACCGCCAGGGGGACGAAGGCGAGCACGATCGTCCAGGCGGTGCCGCGGTATGCGACAGCGAGCAGCAGCCCGCAGCACACGTTGACCGCGAATGCTGCCGCGTAGAGCCAACGGCGGCCGGGCTGCGGGGCAGAGATGGCCCGCGGCGTCTCGTCCAGTGTTCGCTTCCCTGCCACGAGCCGCAGGACGGCCACGACAGCGAGGTGATTGACCCCGGCGACGGCGACCAACGCCAGCGCAAGAGGAAGCAACTCGGCCGCCACCGTTGGGTGTCCAGTAGCGCGGCTGACGGCTAACACCAGCGTGCCGGCAGCCGCTGCCGCCGCCCATTGCGCAACGTTGAACAGCGCCTTCACCGGTGGCACGCGCAGAACGCCCTGGGACACCACCTTGGCGATCACCGTGAGCAGGACGGCGACGGGCGGCGCGAGGACGAACAGCACCGGCGCCAGCGCAATGTCGAACAGGTCACTGGCGTCCACGTCGTCGGCGTACTGCAGTTGGATCTGCAACGCGCCGGCGACGGTCAGCACCGCGAGCAGCGCGCCGAGAGCCGCAGGACTGACGGGTCGGGATGGCCCCGCCAGAGACACGGCGAGGGCGGACAGCCCCGCGGCCGCCGCCCCCAGACCGAGCGCGAGGCCGACAGGCGCCACGAAGGCGCGCCGGAGCGGCCCGTCCGTCGGCAAGGACACCTGGGTCAGTCCCAGGCGCCGAGCGATGCCGATCCGTCACCTCCGCGTCCGTACGAGGCGCTGTCCTCCGGCTGGTCGTAGGAAGTGGCACCCTGCCAGTTCCGGCCCTGCCAGTTCCGGCCCTGCCAGTTCCGGCCTTCGGCCCATGTCGTCCCGGGCCACATCACGTCGGCGAATGGGGACCGCGTCCAGGAGGCGTCGCTCCACGCGGACGCCGTGTAGGCCGTGGGCCGCCACAGCAGCAGCTGCGCGCTTGTCGTCGCGTCCAGCGGCAGCCCGACCAGACCGTCGGCCTGGACCGAGACCGACCCACGACTCAAGTCCAGGCGGCCGAGCCCGTTCGACCGGGCGACGCCGATATTGGCCACCCCTGGGCCGGCCGACGTCACCGCTCTGTAGGCCGAGGGCACTCCGGCGCCGACAGCGTGCGGGTCCGTGTCCGCCGCGCCGGCCGCGGTATCGGCCAGGGCGAACTTGAGCCGGTCGGGTGTGAGCGACGGGTCCATCTGCAGCATCAGCGCGACCGCGCCGGAGACCACGGCTGCCGACATCGAGGTGCCGCTGCCGCGCCGATAGGGGCCCGGGCTCGTCGGGGGGAACTGGGTGTCGATGGTGCTGCCCGGAGCGCGTAGCGAAAGCAGGTGGCCACCCGGCGCGACCAGATCGGGCTTGCTGAGCCCGTCGGCCAGCGTCGGGCCGCGGCTGGAGAAGTTGGGGAGGAGATCGTCACCGAGGCCGGCGGTGCCGCGGTCGTCAACCGCCCCTACGGAGATCACGAAGGGGTCGTCGGCCGGCTTGGTCACCGTCGCCGCGTCCGGTCCGAGGTTGCCCGCGGCGACCACCACCGCCAATCCCGCCGCCCAGGCCTTCTCGACGGCGAAGTTCAGCGGGTCGACGCGATAGCTCTGCGAGGAGTCGGTCCCCAGTGACAGATTCAGCACCCGGAGGCCGTACTGGTCCTTGTAGGTCACCGCCCACTGGATGGCGGCGAGGATGGTGCTCACGTCGGTCGACCCGTCGCGGCCGGCCACCTTGACGGATGTGAGACGGGCTCCAGGCGCGACGCCGCGGACCACACCGCCGGAGGAGGAACCGTCGCCGGCGATGAGCCCGGCGATGAACGTGCCGTGCCCGTAGGAGTCCCTGCAGTCCGGTTCTCCGGAAAGGTTCAGGCACCGTTGCTCGCGGCCGTTGTCGTCGACCACGGGTTGTACCCGACGGGCGAGGTCGGGGACGTCGGCGATGCCGGTGTCGATCACCGCGACTCCGATCCCGCTGCCGTCCGCCCCCGCCCGGGCGGATGCGTCGTCGGCGCCGACGACCTTGCGGTACACGGAGGCCGGCCCGCCGTCGAGCGAGCCACCGCCGAGGACACGCGCCCGGGCGTCGGGCGCCAGCTGGAGGACTCCGGGAGTGCGAGCGAGCTGTCCGTCGGCACTGGGCGGCACGGCAACTGCCAGTG
>JAVEDQ010000108.1 GCA_030840885.1 Frankiaceae bacterium | reverse complement strand
AGTTGCGGGGCGATGCGCGGCAGCGCCAGATGCTCCGACCCCGCCAGCGAGATGCCGCTCTGGCGTCGGCCGTCGAGGGTGAACGAGCGCATCGACTCCGCCGTCCGAGCGGGCTGCAACGCGCCGTGGCGCCAGCGGTACCCGTTCTCCACGAGGATGCCGGCGAGGGAGGCGGCGGTTCCGCTGCTCGCCGAGGACGCGTTCATCGGCCCCGTGGTGAAGTAGCCGACATCGACCCGGCGCGCTGCCTCACCGGCTCGATCCAGGGCGAGACCGGCGGCGAGGTTCCCCGGGACGTAGTCGTAGCCGAAGGCAGGGAGGAGGCCGGCGCCCGCGGTGAGCGCTTGGGGTCCGTACTCCTGGAACACACGGCGCACGAACGGCGGCTCGCCCGTCGAGTCCAGGTACGAGGCTCCGGCCTTCACGGCGGCCTCGACCACGGGCTGGCCGAGTTCGAGGAACGGGCCGACCGTCGTCACGATCACGTCGCCGGGGTTCAGGAGGGCGGCGATCGAGGCCGGGTCGCGGACGTCGGCGGTCGCGACCTCCAGCGCAGGCTGGGTGGCCAGTTGGTCGGCGAGGGTTCGCAGCTTCGTCCGATCGCGTCCGGCCAACACGGGCCGCAGGCCGCGGTGGACCATCGCCTCGGCGGTGAGATGGCCGGTGTAGCCGGATGCTCCGAACAGGACGACGCGGCGTGAGCTCTTGTCGGGCATCTGCACAGCGTAGTGAGAGGCGCCGACCACTCCACGGGCGGCGCATGAACCGTTACGATTACGTCATGGTGACGGAACCAGCTGGACAGACTGATCGGCGCTGCCGATGGTGCGGTCGGCGCTTTCCGGTGGTCGCAGGACCCGGACGGCCGCGTGAGTTCTGCGGGCAGCCGTGCCGACAGCGGGACTACGAGGCCCGCCGCGGTGGACGACGGCTCGTCGAGGACGGCAACGTCCTGGTGCTGCCACGGCAGTCCGTACGGGACCTGCAGGACCGGCTGTGGATCGTCGAGGCCGCGGTGACCGACGCCCGCATCGCGCTGGACGAACGCGCCTCTGCGACGGCCGCCCGACGGGTGCTCGACGAGCTGCTGCAGGCCGTCGAGGATCTCGTACCGCTGTGGCGAGCGCCGGACGACCACTCCCCGCCGAACTAGCGAAGCGCCGAGAATCTACATTATGTCAAGTAGCGGATGTGGCTGCCGCTGACACCCGGACCGGCCCCACGCGACGAAGCACCTCTCCTGAGAGGAGCAGGTCAGGAGATCGAGAGCCCGCGTCGCATGACGAGCCGCGGCAGGCCGTTGGCGACGGCGCTCGTGGTGCCGATGACCGAGAAGCCGGCTCGCTCGAACATCGAGCGAACGCCGACGAACGCCATGGTGAGGTCCATCCGCGTTGGCGGGTCGACCGGGTAGGCCTCGACCGCGGGTGCGCCGCGCGATGCGGCGTACGCGACCGCGCCCTCGATCAGCGGCGAAGTCACCCCCTGTCCACGGTGGCCCGGCCGCACGATCACGCACACAATGCTCCACACCGGTACGTCATCGACCGGACGGATCAAGCGGGAGCGAGTCAGGCGGGAGATCTCGGATCGTGGGCCGATGTTGCACCAGCCCACCGGCTCACCATTGCGGTAGGCCACGACGCCCGGCGGCTGGTCGCGTTCGCAGAGTCGGCGCATCGCTTGCTCGCGACTGCCGACTCCGAGCTGCTCGATCTCGGCCGGCGTCAGCCGGTGGGACAGGCACCAGCAGTGACTGGCCCGGCGGCTGCGGTTGACCACGTCGGTGAAGTCGTCGAACCGGTCGGGGGTCAGGGGATGTGTCTCCCAGACTGCTCCCGTGTCGACCGGGTCGACGGTTGAACTCACGCCGGCAAACTACCGAAGCGGACAAGGTCTGACCGGAACCGATCAGCTCATACGGCGGGCGGCGGCCGGCTGAGCAGCTGCCCCGTCGTCATCGGGCGTTGCTCGCCGCAGCCCGCCGGACAGCGGCAACGAAGTCGTCGACGTCGTCCGGGGTCGTGTCGAACGAGGTCATCCACCGCACCTCGCACGTCTGCTCGTCCCAGACGTAGAACGCGTACTGCTCCTGCAGCTCCGCGATCATCCGCGGCGGGAGTTCGGCGAAGACCGCGTTGACCTCGACCGGCCGCGTGATCCGCACGGCAGGCAGGCCGTCGACACCGGCCGCGAGCCGCGCCGCCATCGCGTTGGCGTGCGCGGCGTTGCGGCGCCAGAGTCCGTCGGCGAGCAGGGCGACCCACTGCGCGGCGACGAACCGCATCTTCGACGGCAGCTGCATCGCCTGCTTGCGGATGTAGCGGGTGCCGACGGCGAGTGCCGGGTTCAGGACGACGACGGCCTCCGCACCCAGCGCCCCGTTCTTCGTCGCCCCGAACGACAGCACGTCGACGCCGACCTCGGCGAAGGCGGACAGCTCCACGCCGAGGGCCGCGGCAGCGTTGAACAACCGGGCGCCGTCGAGGTGCACCAGCATGTTCCGCGCGTGGGCCCAGTCGGCAAGGCGGCGGAGTTCGTCGAGCTGGTAGAGCGTGCCGAGTTCGGTCGACTGGGTGACGGCCACAACCCGCGGCTGGACCGCCTGCTGGTCGCCGACTCCCCGGGCGAACGGCTCGACGAGCTCCGGCGTCAGCTTGCCGTCGGGAGTCGGCACACCGATCAGCTTGCTGCCCAGGTAGTGCTCGGGAGCTCCGCACTCGTCGGTGGCGATGTGCGCCGACGTCGCGCACAGCACCGCTTCGTACGGACGCAGCATCGTCTGCAGGCCGACGACGTTGGCGCCGGTGCCCGTCAGGGCGAGCAGTACGTCTGCCTGCTCGCCGAACTGCCGCCGGATCAGTTCCAGGGCCTGTTCGGTGAGGGGGTCTCCCCCGTAGGACGGTTGGTGACCGGCGTTGGCCTCGACGACGGCGGCGAGCACGTCGGGATGCGCGCCGGAGTGGTTGTCGCTGGCGAAGCTGGCGATACCGGGACGCACGGGCACTCCTCGCGACGCTGGTCGGGCGCTGCGAACGCTACGGCGAGGCGGCCGCAGCAGCAGGGATCGCTCGCAGGACTGCGTTAGCGTGCCCTCAGCACATCGAGTGGAGGACGCCATGGCCGAGACGCCCGAGCCGGGTCAGCCCAGCCACACCAGCTCCGGGCGTACGCCTGCGGCATCGGGTCCGGCCCGACGGCGCCCCATCAGCTCCGCCGTCTACGCCGGACCGGATGCCCCGGCCCCGCGTCGGCCCGTGCGGCCGGTCGCAAGCGGAGTTGCGGGCCGGAGTCTGGCCACCGCAGGCCGTGCACGCTCCGGCACGGCGACGCTGAGCTACGACGTCGACGCTGGCGACCTCGCCGACGACGACCTGCGCCGCCGCCGGGAGTTCCGCGAGGCCGGCGACCTCGGCGGTGAGCTGATCGAAGAGCTCACGGGAGTCGTCGAAGGCGTCCACACCGCCATCGCCGACCGCGTGTTCCGCTACGTCGGTCGCCCGGCAAAGCCCGCGCGGGTGGTGCACTCCGCGGTTGCGGGCACCGTCTACGGGGCGCTGCGGATGGGGGGCACCGGGCTCGCCAAAGTCGCCGGATTCGCCTTGGCGCGGCGGTCCGCTCCCCCGCCGTCGGCCACCGCGCCGGGTGTCGTCGTCCTCGGGGCCGTCAACGGCATCCTCGGCGGCGAACTCGATGAACGAGCCAGTCCGCTCGCGGTACCGATGGGGCTGTGGACCGACGGCGCGCCGGTCGTGCCGACGCGGGGCGGGCTCGCGTCGGCGTATCCGGACGCGACGTCCCGCATCGTGGTGTTCGCCCATGGGCTGTGCGAGACCGAGCACGCCTGGCATCTGAACGCCGCCACCCATTACGACGACCCGTCGTCCACGCACGGCGCCCGGCTACGCGCCGATCTCGGCTACAGCCCCGTCTACCTGCGCTACAACACCGGCCGGCACATCTCCGACAACGGCCGCCAGTTCAGCGACCTGCTGCAGCGGCTCATCGACTCCTGGCCGGTGCCGGTGCGCGAGGTGGTGCTCGTCGGGCACAGCATGGGCGGTCTGCTCATCCGCAGCGCCTGCCACGAAGCCGAGCAGACCGGCGCGAGCTGGCCGTCGCGGGTCGGGCACATGATCTACCTCGGCTCCCCGCA
>JAVEDQ010000090.1 GCA_030840885.1 Frankiaceae bacterium | reverse complement strand
CGAAGATGACCGCATCCGGGCTGGCTTCGAGCACGTCGACCAGGCGTCGGAACGCGGCCGCGGCCGCTGCCGGCACGTCGCGGTGGCCGCCAAGAATGTCGTCGACGGCCGCACGCAGCTGCGTCGCTGTGCTCTGAGCTATCACCCCAGCCATGGCACCTACAATACAGCAGACGCTCAAAACGCACACCGTCGGGGCAAGTGTGCTGTGAGCTCGTCCAAGCACCAGCCGCTTGGACGAGTCCCGCCGCGACCAGCTTGCTGCTCGAGCTTCTCGGGTGGCTCAGCAGCAGGTTCCCGGTCGCCGACATCGACGGCGGCGGCCTCGGCAACGCATGGCCGAGGGTCGTCGAGCGTGCGGAATGCCGACGGGTCGGCTCAGCGACGGCGTGCCCGGTACGTGAAGCTTGGAAGGGGGCAGCGGGAGCGTCCGCCCTACGCTGGGCAAGCGGCAGCGCGGCGGCTTGCGGCCGTTGACAGCTAGACCTGGCACGAGGATGGTCCGCGTGGCCACCTCACCCTGTGAGGATGGCAATCAGCCGGGGAGCCATCGGCCCTCCGGCGTTCGCCGGGCAGAGCAGCCGGTGAGCAGAGGGGTGGCCATGACCACGCACCGCACGTCGTATCCGGTCCGAGTGGACGGGGCATCGGATCCCGGGCCGGTCTCCCGATGGCTGTGGCTGGTCAAGTGGGTCCTGCTGATTCCGCACTTCGTGGTGCTGATATTTCTGTGGCTCGCGTTCTACGTGACGGGAATCGCAGCGTTCTTCGCGATCCTGGTCACCGGCCGCTATCCGCGAGCGCTTTTCGACTTCAACGTCGGCGTGCTGCGCTGGTCCTGGCGAGTGCACTACTACGGCTACGGCGCGCTCGCCACCGACCGTTATCCACCGTTCACGCTGGCCGACGTAGCGGACTACCCGGCGCACCTGGACGTGGCGTACCCCGAGCGGCTGTCGCGGGGACTCGTCCTGTTCAAGTGGTGGCTACTGGCAATCCCGCAGTACCTGATCGTGGCCGTCTTCGTCGGCGGCGGCCTGTGGCTGGGAGTCCAGGGAGCGCATGGGAACGACGGCTGGCTGGGCGGCGGCCTGGTCGGACTCCTCGTGCTCATCGCCGGCATCGCCGTGCTGTTCACCGGCCGCTACCCGAAGGCGCTCTACGACCTCATCCTCGGCATGGACCGCTGGGCGCTGCGCGTGGCCGCCTACGCGGCGCTGATGACCGACAGCTACCCGCCGTTCCGGCTCGACCAGGGCGGCACCGACCCAGGCTCGGCACCCGCACCCGCCATACCTTCCCCGACGCCACCGCCGTCAGGGGTTTCCGGCGGACCCGTGCCGGTGCCGCCGACTCCAGTCGCATAGCCGGTGTCCGCGACGCGCGGTCGACCTGCGCTTGCCGGAGCCAGCATGAACGCCTTCTCCCAAGCTCGGTACGGAACTGACGCGCTCGTGTTCGGTGACATCGAGCGGCCGACCCCGCACGAGGGGCAGGTTCTTGTGCGCGTCGTCGCAGCCGGGATGGACCGGGGTGCGTGGCACTTCATGGCTGGTGAGCCCTACCTGATGCGACTTATCGGGTTTGGCCTCCGCGCGCCGAAAATCACCGTGCCGGGGACAAACTTCGCCGGCGTGGTCGAGGCCATCGGCCCCGACGTCAGCGGGTTCGAACCAGGCGATGAGGTGTACGGCGCGACCCGCGGCACGTTCGCGGAGTACACGGTTGCGCCGATGGGCACGGTCGCCCCGAAGCCGCCACAGCTGTCGTTCGAGCAGGCAGCGGTCCTGCCGTATCCGACGTTCGTTGCCATGCAGGCGCTGCGCGACCACGGCCACGTTCAGCCGGGCCAGCGCGTGCTCGTCGTCGGCGCTTCCGGTGCTGTCGGCACAATCGCGGTCCAGCTGGCGGTCGCGTTCGGCGCCACAGTGACCGGAGTGTGCGGCGGCGGCCACGCCGAGCTTGTGCGGTCCCTCGGCGCCACCGAAGTCATCGACTACACACGGCAGGACTTCGCTGACGGTGCACACCGGTTCGACCTGATCATCGACATCGGCGGCCGGACGTCCGTTGCGCGGCTTCGCCGGGCCCTGACGCGCACGGGGACGCTCGTCATCGCGGGCGGCGAAGGTGATCGGTGGATCGGTGGCATCCAGCGCCAGCTGTGGGCCACCGTCCTGTCGGCGTTCGTGCCGCAGAAACTCGCCGCGTTCGTCGTCAAGGAGAATGCCGGCGAGCTGTTGAAGATGAACGAGCTGGTCGCCGCCGGAATGGTGCTCCCCGTGCTGGGCACGACGTTTCCGCTCTCGAGCGGAGCGGCCGCGGTCGCAGCGTTCGAGGCGGGAGACACAGACGGGCGCATCGCCATCGCCACCTGTCAGCAGGCGCCGGTGTCTGGACCGACGTCACCGCCCTGACCGCCGGGACCGATTCCTCAGGAGCGGACGGGCAGCTCGAACCACACCTGTTTGCCCACCGGTGTCCGGTACCAGCCCCAGGCGGTGGCAAGCGCATCCAGGATGACGAGGCCCCAGCCGTCGTCCGACTCCGGCGACGGCTGCTGCGGTAGCGGGTAGTCGAATGAGAGGTCCTCGACCCCCACTTGCAGCCGGTCCTCGGCGACGGCGATGTGCAGGACGAGCATCGAGCACGCGTGCAGAACGGCGTTGGCGACCAGCTCGCTGACGAGCGTCTGCGTCGTCTCGACGGTCGTCGGCGTGAAGCCCGCGAGTTTCTCGCCGACGATCGCGCGGGCCAGGGCGGCGCTGCGTGGGTCCTGGGGCAGCGCGTGGCCGGCGGCCATGAACACGTCCTGCTGCGTTCTCGGTCGTTCCGCGGTAAGCGTCATCGTGTGCCTCGCTCGGGCTGCAGATCGACGTGGCCCGCACAGCTGCGGAGGGAAAGCCTGGCACCGCGACATCCCGACCCGCCACTCGAGTCGAGCGCCGGCGCCGCGGGTACCCGCGCCGCATGCACCGGCAGAAGGACACGATGAATCTGGTCGGGAACAAGCACGGACGGTCGATGCAAGAAAGATCCTCGAGGTCACGGCGATGCAGAAGCGCCGCCTAAGGGCGACCGTGCGAGGACTGGACACGGCTTCCACTTGTTCGGCCACAGAATGGGCGCAATCACCGTTGACCGTCAACCCTGCGTCACTTGAGGAACAGGTTTGCTTACCGTGCGCGACATCGGCACCGTCGTCGGCCAGGCGGAGGGGTGCGATGCGCGCGGTCAGCGGCGCGAACGCCCCTCGTCGGCCACCCGGACGGCCGAGCCGAGTTCGAGCACGTCACAGTGTCGAGTTACGGCGGATCAAGCTGGATCACGAGCAGCGCGATGTCGTCGTCCGAATGCTGACCCGGACGCAGCCGGTCCAGGATGAGGTCGCACAACTCGTTGGGCTGGCAGTCGGTCGGAGCAGTTTCGAGTATTCGACGGAGCTGGTCGATGCCTCGATCAGCGGGCCGTAGCCGGTCCTCCACCAGCCCGTCGGTGTACAGCACGAGTGTGGCTCCGGCGGGGATGGCGACTCGTGCCGTGCTCCGCTCGGATACTGCCGGCAACCCGATCATGGGAGCATGCGCGTCTTCCAGCAGTTCCGTCGCCCCGGTGGGCAATCGGAGTACGGGTGCAGGATGGCCCGCGTTGGCGTATTCGAGATGTCCGCCACCGCCAGGGCGGAGCCGTAGTCGGCCGTAGACGGTGGTCGCCAGGCGGCCCATGTCGAGGCCGCTGACCAGGTGGTCGAGCCGGGATAGCGCCAGCGCAGGCGCGGCGCCGTCCCAAGCGAAGGCCCGCAGAACTGACCGTAGCTGGCCCATCGCGGCTGCAGCCTCGAGGTCGTGTCCCATGACGTCGCCGATGGCCACACCGATGTCACCGTCAGGCAGCGGCAACACGTCGTACCAGTCGCCCCCCACTTGCGCATGGTTGTTCGCGGGCAGGTAGCGGGCGGCCACGCGCAGGCCGGGAACGTCAGAAAGTTCCGGCAACAAGCTGCGTTGGAGCGTCTCGGCGGCCGCCCGCTCACGCGCAAGCAACCGCGCATTGTCGAGCGCCAGCGCCGTTCGCTGCGCGAGCTCGGCTGCGACCAGCATGTCGGCATCCGTATAGACCGCAGAACGGGAGTCGACACGGACGAACGACGCGTTACCGATCACCCGACCGCGCACCCAAAGGGGAGCGATGATCACCGAGCGCATGCCGAAGTCGCGGTACGCCTGCCTCACCACCGGATCGGCCACCTGGTGATCGAGCAGTTCGTCGGTGACCTCGGGGATCAGGGTCGGTTGGCCCTCGGCAAGCACCTGCCGAACCGACCGGGAGGCAGCTCCACGAATGCCGGCGAGGTGCCGGCACAGCACCTCGGCTGCCGGGCTGTGGCGGGGGTCGCGGTGAAGCAGTCGAAAAATGGGAGTTGCCGCGTCGATCACGGCCAGCAGGCACCAGTCGGCGAAGTCGGGGACAGCGACCTGAATCATCTGCTCGATCGATTCTGCAGGGTCGAGTCCGCTTCCGATGGAGCGGGTGGCGGCGGTCAGGAGCTGGAGTCGCCGCTGGGCGTCGGCGATGTCACGGCGGGCACGAACCAACGCCGAGGGACCGATTGTGTCGTCGTCCTCCGCCAGACCTTCCAAGGCGCCGCAGCCTCTCCCTCGTCGTCATCCGCTCGGCCAACTTAGCGGGCATCGTCGAAGGCGGGACCGGTCGCGGATTGCCGCGGCTGAACCGGGGATGCCAGTATGGTCCACTGGCTCCCGGCCCCCGGGGTCGATTGCAAGGGGAAGGCCGGATGAGCGTGTCGGGACGCCAGTCGCTGGACCTCCCGCCGATGGCTCACTCCGCCTCGCAGGGCCGGCACTTCGTGGTCGCGGCATTGCAGCGGTGGCAGCTGGACTCGCTCGTCGACTCGGCAGCGCTGCTGTCCAGCGAGATCATCAGCAATGCCGTGCTCCATGCCCGGACGCCCTTGACGGTGTCCGTCGAGCGAATTGGCGACGACTGCGTTCAGATCTCGGTCAGCGACGGCTCACCTTTCGTGCCGCAGCGCCGGCAGGCCAGCACCGACTCGACCAACGGGCGCGGTATCGACCTGCTCGACCGACTGTCGACCTCGTGGTCGGTGACCTCCAGCGCGGCCGGCAAGACGGTCCTGTTCACCCTGGACGGCAGTCGTGATCCCTGGGCCGACTTCGTCGGCGTCGACTGGCTGGCGGCGGACCCATGAGCACCGACCAGCCCTCCCCGCTCGGCCGCTACGACACCGGCGGCGCGACCGATGAGCGGACCGTTGAGGTTCGGCTGCTGCGCGTCCCGGTCCGGCTGCTTGTCGCGGGCCGGGCACACCATGACGAGCTGATGCACGAGTTCGCTGTGCTCGCCGTAGCCGAACCGGGCCGTTCCCACACCGTTCCGCAGCGGCTGCTCGACCTGATCGAGACACTCGGCCACCGCTACGGCGCTGCTTCCAACCGTCCGGACACGCTGATCGATCAGGCCCTCGCCGACGGCATCGACACCCTCGACCTGACCTACCAGGTGCCGGCACATGTCGTGGACGCCGCCGATCAGCTGGAAGCGTTGCTCGCCGAAGCCGATGAGTTCTGCCGCTCCGAACAGCTCCTCACGCTGCCCCGGCCCCCGCTGCTCCGAGAACTGGCGCACTGGTACCTCGACGAGTTCCGCCGGCAGATCGCCGGCGAACCACCGCAACCCTGGCCCGGCCCGCTCGACCCGTAGCAGGCAAGCCGTCTGGCGCGCAGGAGAGCAAGGCACCGGGACGACAGCCCCCGCACGCTGGGAGAACCAGAGAGCGAGAGAGGGCGAGAGAACAGGGTGACGGTCAGGCGAGAGCAGGGTTCCATCCCGACGACCGGGACGACAGCAGACGTGGCCTTCGCCCTGCCGACCGGGACGCCACCCCCCACGGGCTGGCCTGGGGTCGTGGTGTTGCACGAGTTGTTCGGATTGCAGCAGGAGATCCTCGACGTCGGGGACCGTTTCGCCGAACGGGGATGGGCCGCTGTCATGCCCGACTACTTCTCGGCCGGTTCGAGGGCCGGCTGTTTGGTCAAGGCGGTGCGGGAGGCACGTGCGGGACGACCAGGACCGGTGACGAACGGGCTCGTCGCCGCCACCCGGGCGTTGAGTGACCGCCCGGACGTCGACGCTGACCGCCTGGCGGTCATCGGCTTCTGCCTCGGCGGAGGGTTCGCTTTGCTTATCGGGACTGCAGGTGTGGACGGGTTGAAGGCAGTGGCCGCCAACTACGGCGACGTCCCCAGGGAGCTGACCGGCTCACCTCCGGTGGTCGCGTCATACGGCGGACGCGACCGGATCTTCGGCCCCAACGCAGCGGCACTCCGCAAGCGGCTCGACGCCTGCTCGGTGGCGAACGACGTCAAGGTCTACCCGCAGGCCGGTCACTCCTTCATGACCGACGGATCACACCCGTTGGCCTCGAGGCTCACGGCGGTAGCCATGCACTCCGGCTACGTCGCGGACGCCGCAGATGATGCGTGGTCGCGCGTCTTCGATTGGCTCGAGACGTACGTACCAGCAGCCGAGTGAACACCACGCCGCTGATCTTCAGCGCAATACGTTGACCGCCCTGGCGAAGACCAGCGCCACCAGCGACAACGCGAGCCCTGACTGCACGGCCATCAGCATCTTGGCCCACCTAGAGAGCGGCAGGGTGTCGGTCGGGCTGAACGCCGTGACGTTGGTGAAGGCGAGGTAGAGGTAGTCGAGGAAGCGCGGCTCCCAGTCCGGGCCGACCAGGTCCGCCGCCTGCATCTGCGGGAACAGGAAGTCCGGCTGCTGCCGAAGCCCGTGCGCCCGTGCCACCGGCCCACCGCGGTCCAGCTCCCAGTACCAGAGGCCGAAGACCACGACGTTGGTCGCGTAGATGACTGCCCCGTTCCGGAGCAGGGTCGCCGGAGCGTCGGACCCGTGGCCGGTCAGCAGGTCCACCACCAACGCGGTTCCGCTGGCGATGTTGGCGAAGCTGAGCAACCCCACCAGCAGCAGCGACAGTCGCCGCAATGCTGGCGTCCGGCGCTCCATCCGGCCTGGGTCGGCGGCAACCAGCGCCACCAGGGTGATCACTTCGAGCACCGGGAGCAGCAGCTTCGGGCCTGGGGTGAGGCGGGCCGGCAGAGCCAGCTGCAGGACCGCTGCGACGAGCACCGCGACGGCTGCGGGCCAGCGCTGCTCACCCTCGGTGTGACGCCGCCAGCCGGGCAACTGGTCAGCCGACATCGGACGAGTGTCCCTCTCGGACCCACCGGCGCCGGCGCAGTCCTGTCTCCACCGACCTCACAGGTCGACCACGTATGCCGCGCCGCCGCGGCGCAGGTCGGCGACCGCCTCCACCCGCCCGTCCGGATGACGGGTGACGGCGTGGGTGCCGCCGAAGTACATGTCGCGCTGCTTCCAGAGCCGGACCGGTTGTTCGGCGGCCAACGCCGCGACGACGTCGTCGGGCAGCCCGGGTTCGAGCTGCAGGGCCGTGCGGTCCCAGTGCAGCCGGGGCGCGGCGACGACGGCAGCCAGCGGCTCACGGGGGTCGAGCAGCCCGGTCAGCACCCGCAGCATCGCGCTCGGGATGCGTTCGCTGCCGCCCGTCCCGACCGCGCTCACCGTGCCGTCCACGCCGCTCAGCACGGTCGGCATCATCATCGACCCGACCCGCATGCCCGGGCTCGCCACGTCACGCCCGGCGGGGTGCAGGTCGGACTCCCCCATCATGTTGTTCAACTGGATGCCGGTGCCCGGGATGAACGTGCCCGAGCAGCTGCCGTTCGACGTCGTCAAGCCGGCGACGTTGCCGTCGGCGTCGATCACGCTGATGTGCGTCGTGCCGCGGACCGCCAGCGGTCGGTTCGCACCGGCACCGGCGGCGTGGCGGTCAGACATCGCGACGAGCTGCCGCACGTAGCGCCGGTAGGCGGCGGGTGATCCGTCGAGCGGTGGTTCGTCGGCCAGGGCACCGAGTGCCCCTAGCACGAGACCGGCCCCGAACGACGGCGCTGGGTTGGACCGCACGGTCGCACCCCCGAACTCGAGCTGCAGCGGCGCGCGCTCGACGACCGTGTAGGTGTCGAGGTCGTCGCGCGTCACAGCCCCACCGCCGGACACCATGACCTGCTCGAGGTCGTCGGCAACGCCGGTTAGGTCAGTTACGTCACCAACGGCAAGCCGGGTCAGCAAGTCGGCGAAGTCGGGGTTGTACAGCCGGTCCCCCGCGCCGAGCAGGCGTCCCTCCGGTGCGCACAACCGCCGCCCGTCCTCGGTCAGCGTCACGATGTCGCGGAGCAGCGTCAGCACCGACGCCTGTGACGCCTCGAGCACTGCACCCTCGCACGCGAGCCGGCGTGCGGGTTCGACGACGTCGGTGAGCGGCAGGCGCCCGAGGTGCTGCGAGACGTGCAGGTAGCCGGCGAGGCAGCCCGGCACCGCGACCGAGCCCCAACCGGCCGAGAATGTCTGCTCGGCGCCGGGGAAGCGGATGGTGATCGGGGTCATAACCGGTGCCGCCGCGTCGGCGGGACGTCCCCGGCCGGGTACGTCCACGAAGAAGTCGACCAGCACCGCCTCGCCGTCGGCGGGGGCGTGGAGCAGGAACCCGCCACCGCCGAGGCTGGACAGCGCCGGCTCCGCGACGGTCGCAGCGAAGCCGGCCGCGAGCACGGCGTCGACCGCACTGCCACCGGCTCGCAGCACCTCGACAGCCGCCGCTGCGGTGTCCCGCGCCCCGGCCGCGACGCCGGCCTGCCGCCGCACGCCGGCTACAGCATCCGCCGGGGGCCGTAGTCGAGCCGCGCCACCGGCGCCCCGACGGTCACCGCGGCGCCGAGAGCCTTCAGCCCGGAGGTGGTGACGAGCACGGGGTTGAGCTCGACCGTGGCGACCTCCGGCAGGTCGTCCTTCAGCCGGGCCACCCGCAGCAGGAGGTCCTGCAGCGCCCCGAGGTCGACGGGCTCGGCGCCCCGGTAGCCGGAGAGCAGCGGCGCGGCCCGCGGGGCCCGCACCATCTCCTCGGCGTCGGCGTCGAGCAGCGGCACCATCCGCCAGACGGTGTCGCCGAGCAGCTCGCTGGCGATGCCGCCCACCGCGAACGACACCATCGGCCCGAAGCTCGGGTCCTCCACGGCGCCGACCACGACGGGGACACCGAGTGGCGCCATCGCCTGGACGACGAGGGCCCCGTGGGACTCACCGGCCCGGCCGTGCGCCGAGGCGGCGAGGGTCTCGTTCACGGCGTGCCAGGCGGTGCGGAGTTGGTCCGCGCTGGACAGGTCGAGACGCACGGCTCCGAGGTCGGAGCGGTGCCGGTAGGCGGGGTCGGTCGTCTTGAGCACGACCGGCCAGCCGATGCGCTCGGCAGCCGCGACGGCTGCGTCGGCGGTCGGTGCCGCGTAGGCCGGGACGATATGGATGCCGTAGGCGTCGAGCAGACCGGTGATGTCGAACTGACTCTGCGGCTTGCCGTCGGTCGCAATTGGCGGGGCGATGGTGCCGCCACCCGGCTCGCCCGTCAGCCCCCCGGCGCCCGCCGCTGCCCCCTCGCCGGGCGCATCGATCGCCGCCTGCACGATGGCTCGCGCCCCGGCGGGGTCGAGGTCGTCGAGGTCGAACTCGAGCCCGGGACGACGGCTGCGCCAGCGCGCGTGCTCCCGCGCCCGGCCCATCGCGGCCACGGCCGACTCCGGCGTCGCGTAGGACGGGACGGTGGCGAGCTCCGGAACGATGCCCTACTGGCCGAGGAACGTGGCCGCGACCGGGCACCCCGAGGTCACCGCGAGTTCGGCGACCGCGGCTCCGACTTCGGCGGCTCCGGTGCCCAGCGGCGGGACGAACACCGCGATGAGCGCGTCGGCGTCCTCGATCGCGCCCGCCAGCGCGGGGCGGTACTGCTCGGCGCCACTGTCGACGGGCACGACCTGCACCCGCCCGACGCGCAACCCGGCGGCGGGAATGGTCCGCTCGACGAGGCGGGCCAGCGAGCTGCTGTTCGACACCACGCCGACGAAGTCGCCCTCGGGCAGCGGCTGCGCGTCGAGCAGGGCGGCAACGTCGAGCATGTCGGCGACCGTCCCGGCCCGGACGACGCCGGCCTGCGCCAGCAACGCCTCCGCCACCGGGGACACCCCGGTCGTGACGGCCACGACCGGCTTCACGCGGCCGAGCCGTCGGGCGAGCCGACCGAACTTGCGCGGGTTGCCGAAGGTCTCGAGATAGAGCAGGACGACGTTGGTGTCGGGGTCGTCCTCCCAGTACTGCAGCAGGTCGTTGCCGCTGACGTCGGCCCGCGCGCCGGCGGAGACGAAGGAGGAGATACCCAGGCCGCGGCGCCCGACCTCGTCGAGCAGCGCGATGCCCAACGCGTCGGACTGTGCGAAGAAGCCGAGCCGGCCGGAGGCCACGATGCGTGGCACCAGCGAGGCGTTGAGGTGCCCGGCGGGACGGATCACACCCAATCCGGCCGGTCCGATCAGGCGCATGCCGGCTGCCCGGACGCGGGCGGCGAGATCCCGGTCGGCATCCTCGCTGCGCATGTCGGTCAGCACGACGAGGCCGTGGACGCCGGCGGCGGCGCAATCCTCCACGATCCCGGGCAGCGTCGAGGGCGGGGTGCAGATCACGACGAGGTCCACGGGGGCAGGAGCGTCGACGACCCGGCGGAAGGCAGGCAGGCCGGCGATCGCGTCCGCGCTCGGGTGGACGGGCACCACCTGGCCCTCGAAGCCCGCAGCGAGCAGGTTCGCGAGCACCACGCCGCCGGGCTTGGCCGGGTCGCGCGACGCACCGACGACGGCGACGCCCCCCGGGCGCAGCAAGCGACCGATGGACCGGGCTTCGGCGCGGTGCTCGCGGGCGCGCATCACCTCGCGGCTCTTGTCGGTCGGGGCGATGTCGAAGGCGACCTGCACGGTGCCGCTCTCGTACTGCCGGCTCACGGTGTAGCCGGCGTCGAGGAAGACGCCGAGCATCGCCCGGTTGCCGCTGAGCACGTCGGCCTCGAAGCGGCGCAGACCGCGCTCCTGCCCCGCGGCGGCCAGGTGCTCGAGCAGCACGGAGCCGATGCCGCGGCCCTGGTGGTCATCCTGGACGACGAAGGCGACCTCGGCGGTGTCGCTGCCGGGGGTGCCTTCGTAGCGGCCGACGGCGACGAGGGTGTCGTCGACGAGCAGGACGAACGCGACCCGCCTGTCGTGGTCGACGACCGTGAACCGCTTCAGCTCTTTCGGCTGGATGACCGGGTAGGGCGCGAAGAACCGCCTGTAGATCGTCTGCTCGGACAACCGGCCGTGCATCGCCTGCAGCGCCTCGGCGTCGTCGGGACGGATCGGCCGGAGGTGCCCGGTGCCCCCGTCAGAGAGCAACACGTCGGCTTCCCAGTGGCGCGGATAGGGCGCGGGCTCCGTCACCGGTCCAGCCCTGTCATCGGTCCAACCAGGGGTCGAGGCCGTGCAACGGCAGCACCTCGCGGCGGGTAGCCGCGACGGCGATGTCGACCGGGTCGTCGGGGTCACCGTCCCCGGCGTCCCAGGGGACATAGGCCGGGATGCCCCGCTCCGGGTCTGTGGCGGGCTGTCCGGTGCGACCTTCGGGCGCCGGGCTGGCGGCGGACGGGTCGTCGGCCGCCGTACCGGCGACCGTGCCGGAGGTGTCGGTCATCGCGGCGGGGCCGAGGATGCCGAGGCGCGTCCGGACCTCCGTCCGCCACGCCATCGGGACAGCCGTTTCCGGGGGAACGGGAGCGCCGGTCACGGTGGCGATCAGGTGTGTCCACGCCCGGGGGACGACGTCGGCCATCGCGTAGCCACCGCCGCCCAAGGCGATCCAGCGGCCGTCGCAGAGCTCGTGCGCGAGGTCGTGCAGCAGCAGGTAGGCCGCGCGCTGCCCGTCGACCGAGAGCCGGAGGTCGGTCAGTGGATCGGCGCGGTGGGCGTCGCAACCGCACTGGGTCACGAGGATCTCGGGCTCGAAGGCCCGCAGCAGCACCGGCACCACGCCGCTGAAGGCCCGCAGCCAGCCGGCGTCGCCCGTGAAGCCGGGCAGCGCGACGTTGACCGACGTGCCCTCCGCCTCGCCGACGCCGAGCTCGGTCGGGAAGCCGGTCCCGGGGAACAGCGTGCGACCGCTCTGGTGCAGCGAGATGGTCATCACCCGCGGGTCGTCGTAGAACGCGTTCTGCACCCCGTCGCCGTGGTGGGCGTCGACGTCGATGTAGGCGACGCTGCGCACCCCGTCGTCCAGGAGTGCGCGAATGGCGACGGCCGGGTCGTTGTAGACGCAGAAGCCACTCGCCCGGGTGCGCTGGGCGTGGTGCAACCCGCCGGCGATGCTGACCGCGTGAACGGCCCGTCCGGAGCGCACCGCGTCGGCGGCGGCCACGCTGGCCCCGGTGACCAGTGCCGACGCATCGTGCATCTGCGGCCACACCGGGTCGTCCATCGTGCCCAGCCCGTACCGCTCGTCGGGCATCGCCCGCCGGACCGCACGCACGTAGTCCGCGTCGTGCACGCGGGACAGCAGTTCCGACGACACCGGCTCGGCGCCGGTCACCGACACCCCCGGCCGGTCGAGCAGACCGAGAGCCCGGGTCAGCCGCATCGTCAGATCGAGCCGCACCGGGCGCATGGGGTGACCCTCGCCCGGGTCGTAGGACAGGAAGTCGTCGTCCCAGACGACCGTCGCGGACCCGCTCATCTCGCCAGTCTGGCACCCGGTCCCGTCAAGTCGTCCCGGCAGCCGTCTCCACCCTGCTGCCGAGGCCGGCCGCCTGGGAGGGGATGGAGACCTCTCTGAGGTTCTGTCGGAGGCGCATGCCAGGCTGCAGCCATGACCTCTCCGACCACATCCCCGGCCCGACCCACCTCGGAGCCCGTCGCCGTCGTCCTCGCGGGCGCCGGCGCCCGTGGTGCCTTCGAAGCGGGCGCCATCGGGCGGCTGCTGCCGGCGCTGGCTGACCAGGGCCGGACTCCCACCCTGTTCTGCGGCAGCAGCGCTGGCTCCATCAACTCGGTGCTGCTGGCCGCTGTCGCTCACCTGGCACCCGACGTCGCCGCGAAGGAGGTGACCGAGCAGTGGCGTCGCGCCGTCGGCGGCAGCATGATCCGCTCGGTCGGCCTCGCGGTTCCTGCCTCGGCCGTGCGTTACGCGGCCGGGCGGTTGCACCTTCCGCTGCCTCCGGTCGAGCTGCTCGACCCCGTCGCACTGCGGGCCGTGCTGGGGCGGTGGGACGGGTGGGACGACCTGCACCGCAACATCGCCGAAGGCATCGTGGACGCGGTGGCGCTGACGGCCACCGACCTGACGTCGGATCGCACCGTCGTGCACGTGGAGACGCGTCCGGACCGGCCGCTGCCACCCGACGACCTGGACCGCGGCATCGTCTACCGACGGACGCGGCTCGGGCTGGAGCACGTCTACGCCTCGTCGTGCATCCCGTTCCTGTTCCCCGCCGTCGAGCTGCCCAACGAGGACAACGTCCCATCCTGGAACGTCGACGGCGGGGTGCGCCTGAACGTCCCGTTGAAGCCGGCCATCGACCTCGGCGCCGAGCGGCTGGTGGTCGTGGCCACCGACACCGTGAGTCGACCGCAGGCGGCGACGGGCAACGGGGTGCCGACCGCCATCGACCTCGCCGACCAGCTACTGCACCTCGCCACCGGTGACCGGCTGCTGGAAGACCTTCGGACGCTGACCCAGGTCAACCAGCTGGTGAAGGCGGGGGCCTCGGCCCGGACGGACTCCGGCCGGCCGTACAAGAAGCTGCCTGTCCTCGTCGCGGCTCCCGAACTCCCGACCGACATCGCCGAGCTGGTCGCTGAGATCGTCGGAGCCGCGCCGGGTGGTCCGCTCGCGCCGCTCGCGCGCGCTCTCACGCGGGTGACCGGCCTTCCGGGTACCGCGACGCCTGACCTGATCAGTTTCCTGCTGTTCCTGCCGGCCTTCACCCGCCGCGCCGTCGCACTCGGGGAACAGCAGGCGGACAAGCTGCTCGACTCGCCCGACGACGGCTGGCAGGAGTAGCCCATCTCGGTCGCCGATGAGTCCGCGGCGCCTGCGCCGTCGGTTCTGTCGTGAAACCGAAACTCGCTGAGCCACTCAAGTCCGAGCTGAGTGGAATCGCTCGCCGTCACGTCGAGGACGGCGACGTGCCCGGCCTTGTCGTTGTCGTCGCCACGCTCGATGACGAGTACGTCGAGAGCCGCGGCACCCTCACCGTGGGCGAGGACCGGCCGGTCCGGCGTGA
>JAVEDQ010000075.1 GCA_030840885.1 Frankiaceae bacterium | reverse complement strand
CAAGACGCTGACGGTGAGTCGGCCGGCCGGCGTGGTCGCCGGCGACGTCATGGTCGCGACGGTCAGCGCCGACGGAGTGCCGACGTTGACCGCTCCCAGTGGCTGGACGGCGGTGCGCAGCGACGTGCGCGGCACGGTCCTGACCACCTGGACCTACTACCACGTCGCCGGCAGCGCCGAGCCGACGTCGACGACCTGGACCCTCGGGACGGCGACGAGCGCGGTCATCGGGGTCACCGGCATCACCGGTGTCGACCGGACCGCCCCCGTGCTCACGTCAGCCGGTCGCAACGCGGCCTGGGCCTCGACGATCACGGCCCCGGCGGTCTCTCCCAGCGTTGCCGGCGCTCTGGTGCTCGGTACCTTCTCCACGGTCTCGCGGGCGAGCTTCACCCCGCCGACGGGTGCCCGCGAGGACGTGGACGTGACCGTGCCGACCGGGACGACCCCGGTCAGCCTCTCGACGGCGGACAAGGTCAGGGTCTCGACCGGCTTGACCGGCACCTGGTCGGCGACGGCGTCGTCCGCGGAGCGCTACACGGCGCAGACCGTGGCCCTGCGGCCGAAGGCCTGACCGTCAGGCTCTCGGGTCGTCAGGGTCTCGGGTCGTCACGGCTTGGGGGTCTCCGCCGCCTCGGCCCGCTCGCGGCGACGGCGGACGTAGCGCCGCGCGGCGGGATCGATGTAGCGCGCGAGGACGGGCCCGGTGATCACGAGGAACGTGACGTAGGCGGCGGCGAGCGGACCGATGTCGGGTTCGACGCCGGCAGTGACGGCGAGCCCGGCGATGACGATGTTGAACTCGCCGCGCGGGACGAGTGCGCCGCCGGCCCGGAACCGCCCGACGGTCTGCACCCCGGCCTGCTTCGCGGCCCACCAGCCGGTGCCGATCTTCGTGGCGATGCTGACCAGACCGAGCGCCACGGCGATCAGCGCCACCGGCGGGATGGCCGAGGGGTCGGTGTGCAGGCCGAAGAACACGAAGAACACGGCGGCGAACAGGTCACGCAGCGGGGTCAGCACCGCCCGGGCGCTCTCGGCGACCTCGCCGGACAGGGCGATCCCGACGAGGAAGGCACCGACCGCGGCGGAGACCTGGAGTTCGGCGGCGACGCCGGCGACGAGCAGCGCGAGCCCGAGCACCCGCAGCAGCAGCACCTCGTCGCTCTCGTCGAACATGATGTGGCTGATCCGCTCGCCGAAGCGCAGGGCGATGAACAGCACGACGGCGACGGTCACCAACGCCACCGTCACGCTGATCGCGCCGCGCACGACGCCCAGACCGGCCAGCAGTGCGGTGAGGATCGGCAGGTAGAGCGCCATCACCAGGTCTTCGAGCACCAGCAGCGACAGCACCACCGGGGTCTCGCGGTTGCCGAGCCGGCCGAGGTCGGCCAGCACCTTCGCGACGATGCCCGACGAGCTCGCGTAGGTCACGCCGGCCATCGCAAGCACCGCCACGGGCGACCAGCCGAGCAGGACGCCGGCCACGGCACCGGGCGTGGAGTTGAGCACGATGTCGACGACGCCGCCGCGGGCCTGCGCCTTCAGGTTGCCGACGAGCTCGGGGGCGGTGTACTCCAGGCCGAGCAGCAGCAGCAGGAGGATGACGCCGATCTCGGCGCCGACGTTGATGAACTCTTCGCTGGTGGCCAGCGGCAGCAACCCGCCCTTGCCGAAGGCGAGCCCGGCGAGCAGATAAAGCGGGATGGCCGAGATACCGATGCGGTCGGCGAGCCGGCCGAGGATGCCGAGCGCCAGGATGACGCCCCCGAGTTCGATGAGCAGGCCGGCATCCGTCACCGGCCTCTCCTCATGGGCACGGTCTCACGCGCTAAGCCCCGTTCATCAGCCGTTGGCCAGCAACTGGGCGACGGCGTCGGCGCCCTCCCTCGTCCCGACCACGACGACGACGTCGCCGGCCAGGAAGCCGAAGTCCGGCCGGGGACTCGCATGCACCTGCGAACCGCGCACGACGGCGACGATGGACGCCGCCGTGCGGGTCCGGGCCTGCGTGTCGCCGAGCGTGCGGCCGTCGTAGGGCGATCCGGCCAGGATCGTGATCTGCTCGCTGAGCAGCCCCTCGACCTCTCGATGGAGGTCGGCGAGCCGCTCGACGATTCGCGGTGCCCCGAGCAGCTCGGCCAGGACGTCGCCCTCGTCGTCGGTCAGCTGCAGCACCTCGCGGCTGGAATCGGGGTCGTCGCGGTCGTAGACGACGAGGTCGCGGCGGCCGGTGCGGTGACACACCACCCCGACGCGCTGCCCGGAGCGGGTGGCGAAGTCGTAGCGCAGCCCGATGCCCGGAAGGGCGATCTCCTCGACATCCATCCGACCTCCCGTTTCGCTGGCCCGAGCGTATGTAGTCCCGGCTGATCGCTAGACGGGCCAGGACAACGAGGCGAAGTCGTTACAGCGGACTACGCGTGCGCGCTCGAAGATGAAGTACGAGCAGACGACCTGCTTGTCGTCGAGGTCGACAGCCCGGGGGATCTTTCCGAACCACAGGTTGTCGAAGCCGGGCTCGCGCCGCACCCCCTGATAAGGATCTGTGTAACGCGTCAGTATCCAAGCCGTGACCATGAGCCGGAGGTCGCGATCAGGCTGCTCCAGATCGATCCACGCATCGAGGCGATCGACGAAGTCGGTCAGTGACCAGCGCGGGGCTTCAATCAACGGACGAGGCGCGTTCGAGCAACTCCTCGATGGAGTCCGCTGGCGCCGGCACTCGAAGACGGTCAAGAGCACCCAGAAGGAGTGCTCGCACGACCGCCGGATCGGGACCCGGGTCCTCGTCGCGGCGAGCTTCGTCTTCGAAGAAGCGCTGCACCACATCGAGCCCGATCCTCGAGCTGGCACCCGGTTGCCGTGAACGATTCGCCTCCTGCCAAGGCGGCTCGCTGTGGGTAAGTCGCTCCAATTCGTTGCCACTCAGCGCGCCGTAGCGACTGAGGACGTAGCCGACGGTGTTGAGTCCTGCCTCATCCAGCGGTTGGGGACGGGGTTAGTCGGCGGAGTTCTGCTCCTGCCACCAGAATTCACCCACCACCGGCCCCATGTCCCAGGCCGAGATGGACTCTGAGAACAGTGGCCGGCCGAGCGCCGCGAGGTGGTGACCCTGTGCGTAGTACAGAAGCTTGTGCAGCTTCTTGACCCCGACGTCCGGCAGCCGCTGACGAAGTTCGGCAGCGACGTCCCGAGCTGACGTCATGCGGCCTCCTCGCTCGAAGTAATGACCCTGCGTCCGCTCACCCGACGGTAGAGGGAGCTAAGGCCTGGTGGGGGGAGTGACAGGCGAAAGACACCGTGAGCATATCGAACAGGTGTTCGAAAGTCATCCGGGGTCGAAATGGTTGTTGTCCGCGCTAGCCTCCAGGTCCACGATCATCGGCGTGCAACCCGTGACCCGCCGCGACCTCCTCCTCGGTGGCGCCGCCGCAGCCGCGGCGGGCGCGCTCGCCGGATGCGGCGGGTCCGGTTCCCCCCGCCCGAGCCCGGCCACGACGACGGCGCCGCGGCCACCCGAGGTGCGCACGCTCACGACCCAGATCCAGGGCACCGGCACCTACGCCTACCTCCCCTTCGACGTGCCCCCGGGGGTCGCCCGGGTCGAGGTGGCGGCGCGCTCCGAACCGCCCGACGCCAAGCTCGGCGTCGGGTTGTTCGACGCGCGGGGCACCGCCTACCAGTCGCCCGGCTTCCGCGGGATCTACGGCGAGGAGCGCGACACGTTCTTCGTCGCCGCCGATGCGGCGAGCCAGAGCTTCACGCCCGGGCCGATGGATGCCGGCCGCTGGACGGTGATCGTTCCGGTCTTCTTCGCGGCGCAGCCGACCGCGGTGACCGTGACGGTCACTCTCACCTTCGGCGTCGCCGTGCCGGTGGCCGGCCCGGGTCCGGTGCTCGGCGTCGTGCTGGACCGACCGGGCTGGTACCGGGGCGACCTGCACTGCCACACCCCCGAATCGTCCGACGCCTGGAGGTCACGCACCGCGCTGACCCCCGCCGACTGGGCCGTGCAGGCCCGCCGGGACGGGCTCGACTTCGCCGCGATGACCGACCACAACGTCATCACCCAGAACGAATCGCTCGCCCGCGACGCCGGCGAGGACATGCTGCTGATGGCCGGCGAGGAGATGACCAACTGGTTCGACGGCCACGCGACCGTCAG
>JAVEDQ010000065.1 GCA_030840885.1 Frankiaceae bacterium | reverse complement strand
GCTCGGACCCGACTGACCGCGGTGTGATTTGAGAGGATCGGGAGGTGGCTCCGAACGTCGACAGCGAACTGCCCCTGGTTCTCCTCTCCCATCGAGGCCCGGTGAGCTTCGGCCGTGACGGCGACCGTCGCACCGCGACGAAGGGCAGCGGTGGGCTGGTCACCGCCCTGCTCGGCCTCGCCGAGCACCTCTCCGACGCCGTCTGGGTCTGCGCGGCCTCCAGCGACGAGGACATCGCGATCGCCCGCGAGGCCGAGGGCCGGAGCGTCCAGGTGCAGACCAGCCCGCAGTTGCTGCTGGTCGACGAGGGCACGACCCCCGACGACGAGGGCCGGGCCCTCGAGGTCCGCATGATCGAGACCGACCCGTGGGCGCACGAGGCGTTCTACACGGTCGTCTCCAACCCGATCCTCTGGTTCATCCAGCACGGCCTGTACGGCCTGACCTTCGCGCCTGTCCTCACCGCCAACGAGCACGCCGCGTTCACCGACGGCTACGTGGCCGTCAACAGCGCTTTCGCCGACGCCGTGGCCGAGGAGGTCGAGGCCCGCGGTGGTCGCGCCCTGGTGATGCTGCAGGACTACCACTTCTACCTGGTGGCCGGCGACGTCCGGAAGCGGTGCCCGGAGGCCCTGCTCAGCCACTTCATCCACATCCCGTGGCCGGGACCCGACTCGTGGCGGGTGCTGCCGCCCTACATGCGCGACAAGCTGCTGCTGGGTCTGCTCGGGAGCGACGTCGTCGCCTTCCACACCGAGCGCTACGCCCGCAACTTCGTCCACTGCTGCTCGGAGCTGCTCGGCCTGCGGGTCGACCTCGACGCGCTGACGGTGGAGGTCGACGGCCGCACGGTGTACGCCCGGCACTACCCGATCTCGGTCGACCCGGCGGCCCTGGAAGCGGTCGCCGCCACCGACGAGGTCGCCGCGCACGTCGCCACGCTCACCGATACCTACCTCGCCAGCCGCGAGGAGTCCGGCGAGCCGGAGGACCCGCCGCGTCGGCTCGTCGTCCGGGTCGACCGCACCGACCCCAGCAAGAACGTGGTGCGTGGTTTCCTGGCCTTCGGCCAGCTGCTGGACCAGCACCCGGAGCTCGCGGGCTCGGTGAGCTTCCTCGCCCTCCTGCAGCCGAGCCGGACCGACGTCCCGGAGTACAGCGACTACATCGCGACGATCGGCGCGGTGGTCGCGGAGATCAACGCCAAGCACACCCGGCACGGCCAGCAGCCGATCGACCTGCGGATGGTCGAGGACTTCCCGCTTGCCGTGGCCGCCTACTCGATCTGCGACGTGCTCATGGTGAACGCGCTGGCCGACGGGATGAACCTGGTGGCCAAGGAGGTGCCGGTGGTCAACGAGCGCAGCGGCGTCCTCGCCCTGTCGGAGAACACCGGCGCCCACGAGGAACTCGGTGCGTTCGCCGTCACGCTCTACCCGTTCGACATCCAGCAGATGGCCGACGGGCTCTACGAGGCGCTGACGATGCCGCAGGCGGATCGTGCCCGCCTGCTGGCCGCGGCGGCCGCCCAGGTGCGCGAGAACGACGTCTCGGCGTGGTTGTCGGCGCAGCTGCGTGACCTCGACCGCTTGCGCGGCTGACCGACGCGCGGTTGCGTGACGGTCGACGGGCGCTGAGTAGGATCGACACGCGGTCGATCGGCCGGCAACCCGACGACGAAGGTGGTTTCTGGTGGCGGACTCTGGTGGCCCGCACGCGGGTGTCGCCGCGTGGCTCACGGTCTTCCTGATCGTGGCAGGCTTCGTTGTCGGCGTGGTCGCGCTCATCGCGCACAACAGCCCGATCATCTGGGCCGCGGCCGCCGCGGTCCTCGTGCTCGGCGGCATCCTCGGCCTGACCAGCCGCATCATGGAGCTGGGGCATTAGCCTGCGGGTCTGGTTCAACGAGACATACCGCGGCACCTATCAGCTCATCGGGCTGCTGCGCGAGGCCGGGCACGACCTGACGGCGATCGGGTCGCACCGCGAGCCGGGCACGCCCTTCCTGCAGGCCTGCGACGCCCTGCTCGACGAGCCGGACGCCGAGGGCGACGCCTTCGTCGACGCGGCGCTCGACCTGTGCCGGCGCGCCGCCGTCGACGTCTTCGTCCCCGGCCGGGGGATGCTCGACGTGGCCCGCCGTGAGGACGAGTTCCGTCGCCTGGGGGTGGCCGTACAGGTCAGCTCGGCCGACGGCGTCGCCCTGCTGGCCGAGAAGACGTCGTCCTACACCGCCGCCGCCGAGCTCGGGGTCCCGGCGCCGCTGTCGCGCACGGTGGTCGACCTCGACGGGTTCCGCGTCGCCGTCGCCGAGCTCGGCGAGGCCACCGACGGCGGCCGGCTCTGCTTCAAGCCCGACCGCGATTTCGGCGGCCACGGCTTCCGGGTGCTCGACGACCGTGCCGACACGATCGCCGAGCTCGGTGAGCCGCCGTCGGTCCGGATCAGTTCTGCCACGGCCGAGCGCCTGCTCGGCAGCGTGGCGACGTTCCCGCCGCTGATCGTGAGCGAGTACCTCGACGGCGACGAGATCTCGGTGGACTGCCTGAGCACCCCCGAGGGCCGGCTGCTGGCGGCGCTGCCAAGGCGCAAGGCCGGCGGCCCGTGGACCCGCGAGCTGGTCGACGACCGCGAGGTCGTCGAGATCGCCCGTCGCATGGTGGAAGGCCTCGGGCTGCGGTACCTCTCGAACGTCCAGGTCAAGTACCGCACCCGCTCACCTGCCGGCACCGGCCGGCCCGAGCCGGTCCTGCTCGAGGTCAACACCCGCGCCGCGTCCGGGCTCTACCAGTCCTGCCTCGCCGGAGGGGTGAACCTGCCCGACCTCGCGCTGCGGCTGACGCTCGGCGAGACCGTCGCGCCACCGCAACCCGGCTTCGGACGCGCGGTGCTGGTCTACAACGAGGCGATGCCGTACCTCCCGGTCGACGCTCTCCCCGATGCCCGCGAGGACCTGGAGCCGACAGCTCAGTCCGCAGGTCAATAGGAAGGACGGGCTGCGTCAGCCCAGCGGAGCCGACGGCCGGTAACCCGGCGGTGGCTGCGCCGACTGGTGCGCGAACGCCGGCGCGGTGTCGCGGTGCGGCAGCAGGTAGCTGAGCAGGTCGGGTGCAGCCGGCCGGCGCTGCGGGTCCTTGGCGAACGCCGCCCGGAGCAGCGGCAGCAGGCGCGGCTCGATGCGGGGGTCGGTCAGGTCCGGTTCGTTGGTGACGACGCGGTAGAGCACGGCGGCGGGTGACCCCTCGCCGAACGGCGGGCGGCCGGTGGCGGCGAAGTAGACCACGGAGGCCCAGCAGAAGACGTCGGTCAGCGGCAGCACCTTCGTCCCGTGCACTTGCTCGGGCGCCATCCACCCGGTGGAGCCGACGATGAGCCCGGTGCGGGTCAGTGAGGCCGCGTCGGTGGCCGAGGCGATCCCGAAGTCGATCACCTTGAGGCCGCGTGGCGCGCACAGCACGTTGGCGGGCTTCAGGTCCCGGTGGACGAGCCCGACCGAGTGGATCGACAGCAGCGCCTCGGCGAGGCCGGCGGCCAGGGCGTGCTGCCGCCGTGAGTCGAGGGGGCCGAACTGCTCGACGAGCCCGGCCAGATCCGGCCCTTTGACGAATTCGCTGACCATGTAGGGCATCTCGGCGGAGGGATCTGCATCGAGCACGTTGACGACGCAGGCCCCGGAGACCCGACGCGCTGCGGCGACCTCACGGTGGAAGCGGGCGCGGAAGCCCGGGTCGTCGGCGAGTTCGCCCCGCACCATCTTCACCGCCACCTGGCCGCCCGGTCCCTCGCCGAGGAACACGACACCCATCCCACCGGCACCGAGCCGCCCGGCCAGCCGGTACCCGGCCACCTCGCGGGGGTCGTCGGCGAGCAGGGGAGTCAGTGGCACGGCGTCCCTTCAGATCACTGGTCGGGTCAGGTCCCACCGTGGCTCAGACTGCGGCGTCCGGTCCAGCCTTCCGCGCTGGGCGCCGCAGCCGGGCCAGTTCGGCGGCCCGCCGACCGGCTGCGGCGGCCGCCAGGAAGTAGCTCGTGTCCTGCTCCAGGAAGCGACCCATCGTCGAGAGCCGGACCGGCAGTGCCCGCAGGGCATCGAGCAGACCGTCGGTCTCGACCTCGACGATGCGGTGACGGTCCGCGAGCGGCGCCACGTCTCGGGCGACGTCGTCGGCGAGCGGCTGCGGCAGGCCTGTCGGGACGACGATGTCGGCGGCGGCGAGCGCCACCCGTCCGTAGGCCGTCCGCGAGTGGTGGGAGATGCCGCGGTGCCGTTCACGCGGGTCGGCGTCGGAGAGCCGCAGCGAGGCCACCGCCCGACCGCCGAGAGCGGCGACGGCGTTCACCACCTCGCCGACCGCGACGCCGGAGAACCCCCACGGT
>JAVEDQ010000030.1 GCA_030840885.1 Frankiaceae bacterium | reverse complement strand
TCGGCGCGGGGCTTGCCGTCGACGTACTCGCCGTAGTCCTTCTCGGGATCGAAGGGGACGAACTCGTCGCCGTTCTTCTCCGCCCGTGCCTTCAGGAACTCGTCGAACATCTCTTTCCACGCCGCGCTGTGCACGGCCGCGGTGTCGGTGAGCACTCCGTCGAGGTCGAAGAGGAGGGCGGTGATGCCCTCGGGTAGTCCCAGCGAGCCGCTCATCGGTGTCATCCTGCCGTGTCGGGTGTCGTGTCACATGACTTTGGTGTTACGGGTGCCGGCGTTAAGAGCGGAGCAACAGTCGCCCGGTGCTCCTCGCGCACACCGGTGCGGTGCCGTTGTACCAGTAGGTAGTAAGCGGCCCCGAACAGGCCCACCGCAGCGGGGAACCAGACCGCGAACCACTGGTAGTAGGTGTGGAACGGTTCGGTGGCGTTGTAGACCGCGTTGCGGGGCCAGGCCAAGTTGACGATCATGAAGGCCCCCCAGCCCACGGCCAGCAGGGCTGTGAACCCTGCTGACCCTGTGAACCCTGTGGACCCTCCTGCTGCTCCGTGACGGTCATCGGTGCGACTCCTTCAGCAGGTCGGCGGCACGCTCGCCGATCATCATCGTGGTGATCACGGGGTTGACGGTCGGCATCGTCGGAAAGATGGAGCCGTCGACGATGCGCAGCCCTCTGACCTCGCGGACGCGGAGCGAAGGGTCGACGACGACGAGCGGATCGGCGAGCGAGCCCATCCGGCAGGTGCCGCTCGGGTGGTAGACGGTGTGCGCGACCGACCGGGCGTAGGCGGAGAGGTCCTCGTCGGTGACGACGTCCGGGCCGGGCGCGACCTCGCGGCCGATCCAGCCGGACAGCGGTTCGGTGGCGGCCACCCGCCGGGCGATCTTCATCCCGTCGACGAGTACCGCCTCGTCGTAGCCGTCGTCGACGAAGTACCGGAAGTCCAGCGCAGGCTGCACGTCCGGGTCCGAACTGGTCAGGTACAGGCGTCCGGACGTCTGCGGCTTGGGGATGTTCGGCGTCATGCTGATGCCGTGTTCGGGCGCGAAGTAGCCGAGCCGGCCGGTGTTGAGGGTCCACGGCACGGTCCCGAAATGGAACATCAGGTCGGGGGAGTCCAGCGACGGATCCCGGCGGACGAACAACCCGGCGTCGAAGTCCATGACGTGCTCGGGCGGCAGCTCCTGGCTGGCCTCCCACATGATCACTGACTCGGGATGGTCGATCAGGTGCTCGCCGACCCCGGGGACGTCCGCGACGAGCGGGATGCCGAACTCGGCGAGCTGTTCCGCCGGGCCGACGCCGGACAGCAGCAGGAGCCGTGGGGTGTCGACCGAGCCGGCGCACAGCACCACCTCGAGCCCTGCGCCGACGCGGCGGATGGTGCCGTCCTCGTGCCGCATCCGCACGCCGGTGGCGCGTCGCTGCTCGTCGAATTCGACCTGTAGGACGCGCGTCTCGAACTCGATGGTGAGGTTGCTGCGCGTGCCCATCACGTCGTGCAGATACGCGACCGAGGACGAGGACCGCCGGCCGTCCTCCGGGTAGTAGCCGAGGGAGAAGAAGCCGACGCCGTCGGCGAACGGCTGGTTGTTGAAGTCGGTGAGGATCGGCACCCCCAGCGCGGTGTGCGCGGCGGTGAGGAAGTCGACGGCGACCTGGTTGCGGTCCTTTTCGGCCACCGGTACGACGTTGGCCTGCACCCGTCGCGCGTACGGCATGAAGCTCGCCGAGTCCCAGCCCTCGGCGCCGAGCGAGGCCCACTCGTCGAGGTCGCTGGGCAGCGGCAGGAAACTGATCATGGTGTTGTGCGATGAGCAACCGCCGAGCACTCGGGCGCGCGAATGCCGGATGAACGAGTTGCCGCGTGGCTGCTCGACGGTGCCGTAGTTGTAGTCGAGCGGCCCCTCGAGCAGGCCGACCCAGTTCTTCAGCAGCAGGACCTGGTCGTTGCCCTGGTCGGTCGGACCACCCTCGATCAGGCAGACCCGGACGGCGGGGTCCTCGGTGAGCCGAGCGGCGAGCACGCAGCCGGCGGTGCCACCGCCCACGATGACGAAGTCGTAGCTGGCGGGGCTGGGTACTTGGTCGCTCACGTGGTCCCTTCTGACCTGCCGGGGTGGAGAGGTGTCAGTCCGAGAGCGGCAGCGACACGTTCTGCAGCTCGGTGAAGAACTCGACGGTGTGCCGCCCGCCGACGCGGCCGGTCCCGCTGGCGCTGCCGGCGGCGCCGCCCGCCGGGAGTTGGCTCTCCCAGTAGTTGGTCGTCTCGTTGATCACGACGCTGCCGACGCGCACCCGCTCGGCAAAGGCGAGGCCGGCCCCGAGGTCGCGGGTGAAGATCGCGGCGGAGAGGCCGTACGCCGAGGCGTTGGTCCGGGCGACCGCGTCGTCGAGACCCGCGATCTCCACCACCGGGGCGATCGGTCCGAACGTCTCCTCGTTGGCCACGTCCGCGTCCCGGGAGACGCCGTCGAGGATGGTCGGCTGCCAGTAGAGGTCGGTCGGGAAGCCGGACGCGCGGCTGCCGCCCGCGACGAGGGTGGCGCCCCGCTCCAGGG
>JAVEDQ010000005.1 GCA_030840885.1 Frankiaceae bacterium | reverse complement strand
GCCGCCTGACCGACGACGCGGTGGCCGAGGTCGTCCAGACCGTCGTCGACGCCCGCATGACCAACCCCGGAGGCTGAGCCGTGACGACGCCGTTCTACACGAGTCCGGAACAGATCGTCCGGGACCGGTCCGAGTACGCCCGCAAGGGCATCTCCCGAGGTCGGTCGGTCGTCGTGCTGACCTACATCGACGGGATCGCCTTCGTCGCCGAGAATCCCTCCAAGGCGCTGCACAAGATCAGCGAGATCTACGACCGCATCGCCTTCGCCGCCGTCGGCAAGTACAACGAGTTCGAGAACCTGCGGGTCGCCGGCGTGCGCTTGGCCGACATGCGTGGCTACTCCTACGACCGGCGCGACGTCACCGGCCGCGCGTTGGCCAACGCCTATGCACAGACGCTCGGTTCGATCTTCATCGAGAACCAGAAGCCCTACGAGGTCGAGCTCGTGGTCGCCGAGGTCGGCGCGACGGCTGCCGAGGATCAGATCTACCGGCTCACCTACGACGGCTCCGTCGCCGACGAGCAGGGCTTCGTCGCGATGGGCGGCCAGGCCGACACGGTCACCGCATCGCTGCGCGAGCACCACAACGGCGAGGCGACGCTGGCCGAGGCGGTCAAGGCCGCGCTCGCTGCGTTGCAGGCCGGCGTCAGCAGCGGCGCTGAGCGCACCCTCACCGCCGACTCGCTCGAGGTCGCCGTGCTGGACCGCAACCGGCCTCGCCGCCTGTTCAAGCGGGTCGTCGGATCGCAGCTGGAGGGCTTGCTCAACGGCTCCTGAAGGGGACCGCTCCGGCCGCGATGGGCAGACCTGCGCGAGGGGGTAGTGCGCGCTGCTACGGGAACGCTGAACGCATGCCTGGAAAGAAGAAGTCGGGCGTCGACCCCGATGACCTCCCCGCCCCGGTCGCCCGCAGCGACAGCAAGGCGCAGCGGACGTTCGCGGAGACCCACGAGTCCGCGCTGCAGACCCGCAACCACGAGGGCGACGAGCAGTACGCCCACCGCGTCGCCTACTCCGCGCTCAAGCACAACTACGAGAAGGTCGGCGACCACTGGGAGCCCAAGGAGGAGTCCGGCCCGTCCGACCCGCAGGCGGAGACCACCGGGCCTGACCAGACCCGCCAGACCAAGGGCGGCGTCGACGCCAACGCCTCGAAGAAGCACCTGCAGGATCTCGCGCGCAAGCTCGACGTCAAGGGCAGGTCGAGCATGACCAAGGACGAGTTGGCCGACGCCATCGACAAGGCCAACCAGAAGGCGAACGCCCGAGCCCGCTCCTAGCGCACCGGTGGCGACACGGCACCGCCGCTACCACGTCCCGAGCAGGTGGGCCGCACCGGCATAGGGTGACCCCGTGGACCGGCGGATCTTCGGACTCGAGAACGAGTACGGGGTGACCTGCGTGTTCCGCGGTCAGCGTCGGCTCTCGCCCGACGAGGTCGCCCGCTACCTGTTCCGCCGCGTCGTCTCGTGGGGACGCAGCAGCAACGTCTTCCTCCGCAACGGTGCGCGGCTCTACCTCGACGTCGGCAGCCACCCCGAGTACGCGACGCCCGAGTGCGACGCCGTGCCCGACCTGGTGGCCCACGACAAGGCGGGGGAGCGGATCCTCGAGGGACTTCTCGTCGAGGCCGAGCGGCGCCTCCGCGAAGAGGGCATCGCCGGCGACATCCACCTGTTCAAGAACAACACCGACTCGGCCGGCAACTCCTACGGCTGCCACGAGAACTACCTCGTCGGCCGGCACGGCGAGTTCAGCCGCCTCGCCGACGTGCTGGTGCCGTTCCTGGTGACCCGGCAGATCATCTGCGGTGCGGGCAAGGTGCTGCAGACGCCCCGCGGTGCCGTCTATTGCGTCAGCCAGCGTGCGGAGCACATCTGGGAGTCGGTCAGCTCGGCCACCACCCGGTCGCGCCCGATCATCAACACCCGCGACGAACCGCACGCCGACGCCGAGCGGTTCCGTCGGCTCCACGTCATCGTCGGCGACTCGAACATGAACGAGGTCACCAACCTGCTGAAGGTCGGCGCAACCGACCTCGTGCTGCGGATGATCGAAGCCGGCGTCGTCCTGCGCGACCTCACGCTGGAGAACCCGATCCGGGCCATCCGCGAGGTCAGCCACGACATGACGTGCCAGCGCAAGGTGAAGCTCGCCAACGGTCGCGACGCCAGCGCCCTGGACATCCAGCGCGAGTACCACGCCAAGGCCGTCGACTTCGTGGCGCGGCGCGGAGGTGACGCCGTCACCGAGCGGGTCCTGGACCTGTGGGGTCGCACGCTGGAAGCGATCGAGACCGGCGACCTCGAGAAGGTCGGGCGCGAGATCGACTGGATCACGAAGTACGTGCTGATCGAGCGCTACCGCGCCAAGCACGGCGTCTCGCTCGCCTCCCCACGGGTTGCCGAGCTCGACCTGAAGTACCACGACATCCACCGCGACCGCGGGCTCTACTACCGCCTCGAGCGCGCAGGCGCGGTCGACCGTGTCTGCAGCGACCTCGAGATCTTCCAGGCCAAGTCGGTGCCCCCGCAGACGACCCGCGCGAAGCTGCGCGGTGAGTTCATCCGCCGGGCGCAGGAGCGCCGTCGCGACTTCACCGTCGACTGGGTGCATCTCAAGCTCAACGACCAGGCGCAGCGCACCGTGCTGTGCAAGGACCCCTTCCGGTCGGTGGACGACCGGGTCGACAAGTTGATCGCGAGTATGTGAATGGCCTTCCGGCTTCGTCCAATGCAGGTGCCCGTTCTTTCGTCCCGCCCGCGTAAATCCGTCGCGCGCGCAAGCTGTGCCACGCTCGCACTGGGCGCGGTGCTGGCCGTCAGCGGCTGTGGCGGGAGCAAGTTCGGTGCCGAGCCGCCGAAGGCTCCACCGTCGAGTGCCCTGCCCTCGACCGTGCAGACCGGGCCGCTGCAGATAACCGTCCAGAACCAGAATGACCTGACGAAGCGGCCCTTCCTGGTCGTCAAGGGTGCCGATCTGCCGACCCAGCTCGAGACGAAGGACCTCATTCCCGGGAACGGACGTGAGGCGACGAAGACCGACACCGTCACCGTCCAGTACGTCGGCGTCATCGCGCGCAACAGCCAGGAGTTCGACGCTTCCTGGGACAACGGCGCACCCGCCACCTTCTCGCTGGACCAGGTGATCCCCGGCTTCCGGAACGGCATCGCCGGCATGAAGGAAGGCGGGCGACGGCAGATCATCATGCCGCCCGACCAGGCCTACGGTTCGCAGGGCGCCGGCAGCAAGATCGGCCCCGACGAGACGTTGATCTTCATTGTTGACCTGATCAAGATCGCTTAGAGAAGGAGCACCCTGTGTCCGTGTCCGTTTCCAACGGCGAAGACCTCGAGAACAAGCCGCAGATCCAGCTGGAGGCCGCTGTCTCGCCGGCCTTCCTCCAGACGCAGGACCTGGTGGTCGGCTCGGGCCGCCTCGCCGAGCAGCAGAACACGGTGCTGGTGCAGTACGTCGGCGTCCTCGGTCGCGACGGTACCGAGTTCGACTCCTCCTGGGGCCGCGGCGGCCAGCCGGTGAGCTTCCCGCTGAACGGCGTCATCCCCGGCTTCCGCAACGGCATCTCGGGGATGCAGGAAGGCGGCCGACGCGTCATCTCCATGCCGCCGGCGGACGGCTACGGCGCCCAGGGTGCCCCGCCGGTGATCGGCCCGAACGAGCCGCTGGTCTTCGTCGTGGACCTGCTCCGCGTCAGCTGATCTCGACGGCGGCGCACCATGGGGTCCGGTCCTGCGGCGCCTACTCAGCGTGCGGGTCGGGTACGTGCAGCGAGACGAGTCGGGCAGTGGCCGGGGCGACCTCCCACCAGCGCGTGACATCGAGCTCCAGCACCGCCAGCGTCGCCGGGCGGAAGCTGGGGATCCGTTCGCCGCCGGTGAGCTCGACGACGAGATCCTTGGCGGCCGGGTTGTGCCCGACGATGAGCACGCTCACCACGTCGTCGTCGACGAGCCGGACGAACTCGATCAGCTCGTCGACACCGGCGCCATAGAGGCCGTCCTCGAGTCGGACGTCGACTCCGGGGTCGAGCGCGAGCAGCTCCAGCGTCTGACGGGTGCGGAGCGCCGACGAGCAGAGCACGAGGTCGGGGTCCAGCGGCTCCACGACCGGGGCCAACGCGGCGACGGCGGCACGGCCGCTGTCGGTGAGCGGGCGCTCGGCATCGCTCGCCCCGGCGTTCGACGCCTGGCCGTGGCGCAGGACGAGCAGCCTCATCGACCGGCCTTCGCGTCGAGCAGCGCGATCATCGCGGGCAGCTCGAAGAAACGGGCGGTGTCCAGGGCCGACGGTGAGCCGGCGTTCTCGTCGGCACCGGCGTCGAGCAGCAGCTGGACGCTCTGTTCCGACTGCTTGAACACCGCGGCGGCGAGCGCCGTCTGACCTCGATCGTTGGCGCTGTCCACGGCGGCCCCGTGCTCGATCAGCGTCTTCACCGTCTCCGCATGGCCGCGGTAGGCAGCCAAGATCAAGAGCGTGTCGCCCTTGTCGTTGGTGAGGTTCGCGGTCAGGCCGGCGTCGAGGTAAGCGCCGAGGCGCTCGGCCTGACCGTCGCGCGCCAGGTCGAAGACCGTGTGGGCGAAATCGAGCATCTCCTGGTCGAACTGAACACCTGCGGCGGGGTCTTCGGCCATCCGGCAAGCGTAGTCAGGGGTGCCCGATATTCGACATCGGCGCGTGTGCGGCGGGGGGTCGTTGAACCGGCCTACGGGGTCGCCGGCACCGGGCTCTGCCGCGCCGACAACGTCGCCGCCACCGACGCGACGACCACGCAGGCGATGCCCAGCCACTGCCGTCCGGCAAGGGTCTCGTTGAGGAACAGCA
>JAVEDQ010000004.1 GCA_030840885.1 Frankiaceae bacterium | reverse complement strand
CCGCGGTGCCGCCGTCGTAGACCCGCATGTCGGCGAAGCTCGGCAGGAACTTGCTGACGGGGTCGGTGAGCTCGAAGGCCCCCTGCTCCCACAGCATCATGGCGGCGACGGAGGTGACGGGTTTCGTCATCGAGTAGATGCGCCACAGGGTGTCCGCGGCGACGGGGCGCCCGGCCTCGATGTCGGCCTGCCCGTAGGACGACAGGTGCGCGACCTGCCCCTTGCGGGCGACGAGCGCCGAGTAGCCGGAGAGCCGGCCGTCGTCGACGTAGCGGGCGAAGTGCGTGTCGATGCGGGTCAGCCGGTCGGCGCAGAGGCCGACGGAGGCAGGGTCGACGAGAGTGAGATCAGCCACGCGCCGAGCCTGTCACACCGGCTCGCCGTCCTGGACGGGCGCCTCGAAGAAGCGGAGCAGCCGCGTCGCGCTATGGACAACAACCTGCGGCCCGGATCAGACTGCCGCGTCGAGGTGGAGGAACGCTTGCGCGAGGTGGCTGATCGCATGGTGTCTCACGTCCCACGCGTCGCGTTGCGCCCGGGTACGCCTATGCCGCGGCCGCCGTCCGATGCGGGTTCCGACAGGGCGGGCGGGCCGAGCCCGCCGAACCGCGTGCAGGTGGCGCGGCACAGGCGACCCTCAGGAGAGCCACCGCCTCTTCCTCGACAGTTGCACCGGTCCGGCACCTCGTGGCTCGTACTCATTCTCTGCTCCGTCGTTCTGCTCCTCGTCACCGGCTTGGCCTCGGGAGCCCGCTCCGCCCTGGACCGACTGGACCATTGGGTGCTCAGCGGTGTGGCGGAACTTCGCACGGCATGGCTGACCGACGTCATGCGCGCGGTTGGACTGCTCGACAGCTCCCGCGGGGTGCAGTTCGTCTGGTGGGCCGGACTCGCCGCCGTGCTGGTGGCCAAGCGTTGGCGCCACCTCATCGTGTGGTTCTGCGCGCTCTTCCTCATCAGCACGCTCACCGAGAACGCCATGCTTGCACTCAGCCGGCCCCGTCCGGTCGACATCGAGATCCTCGGCTATTGGAGCGGCTATGCGATGCCGTCTCGGCCGGTGGCTGTTCTCGCGGCCCTGCTGATCGGAATCTGCTACACCAGCCTTCCGCAGGGCCCGCCTCGGGGCTGGGGCAAGCTCGTTGCCGCGATTGCCCTGTCACTGATCGTTCTCTCGCGGCTCTATCTGGCCCAGGACGGCCCGACCGACATCCTGGCCGGTGTCCTGGTGGGCATCGGCATCCCTATCGTGGCCTTCCGGTTGTTCCTGCCGAATGACGTCTTTCCCGTCAGCTGGAAGAAGGGCAGCAAGGCACATCTCGACGTCGGAGGCCGGCGTGGGGAGGCGATTTACCGCGCGCTCGAGGAACAGCTCGGGGTGCTCCCCGTCGAGGTGAAACCCTTCGGCCTGGAGGGGTCCGGTGGCTCCACCCCGCTGCGCATAACCGTGAAGGGTGACCCGGACAGCTACCTGTTCGCCAAGCTCTACTCGATCACCCACGTACGGTCCGATCGCTGGTACAAGCTCGGTCGCACGCTGCTCTACGGACGGCTCGAGGACGAGAAGTCGTTCCAGACAGTTCGTCGACTCGTGCAGTACGAGGACTACGTGCTGCGGCTGTTGGTCGGCGCGGGGTTGCCGGCGCCGGAACCGCTCGGAATCGTCGAGATCACCCCCGAGCGTGAGTACCTGCTCGTCACCGAGTTCTTCGACGGCGCCCGGGAAATCGGCGAGTGCCGCGTCGACGAGGACGTCATCGACCAGGGCTTGCGGGTCGTCCGTCGGCTCTGGGAAAGCGGGCTGGCGCACCGCGACATCAAGCCGGCGAATCTGCTGGTGCGCGATGGCCGGCTTCTCGTGATCGACTCAGCCTTCGCCGAGGTCAGGCCGAGCCCGTGGCGGCAGGCTGTCGACCTGGCGAACATGATGTTGGTTCTGGCGCTGTCCAGCGAGCCCCGGCGGGTATTGGACCGCGCCCGGGTCCTCTTCTCCGACGAGGAGATCGCTGAGGCGTTCGCGGCCACCCGCGGGCTGACGATGCCCTCGCAGCTACGTCGCATGATGCGGGAGCGAGGTCGGGATCTGCACGCCGAGTTCCTGACGCTACTGCCGCTGACCCTGCCGCCGATCGGGATCCAGCGCATCACCATCCGCCGGACGGCAATGTCGGTCGCGACCGTGGTCGGCGGGGTGTTCGCAATCCTGATCGCCCTCCAATTGCTGACGAGTCCGCTATGACCGCCCGTCGCTGTTTCGTCGTCGTGCTGCTTCTCGCAACCCTCAGTGGATGTTCGTTCAACTTGAGCCTCAGTCAGAGCCCAGGAACCGGGGCGACGGCCCCGCCCTGCCTCCCCGCGGAGGGGCAGATCGGAGGTGCGTTGGTGTTGATGGCCCAGTCGGTGCCCACCGCGCAGGAATTGCCGTGCCTACGCCGGCTGCCCGAGGGGTGGAGCGTAGGCGGGTTCTCGGCCCGCAAGGGCCAGTCCAAGATGTGGCTGGTCGTCGGACGGGACAACCGGAGGGCCCTGACCGTCGTCCTCAAGCGCCGATGTGACGTCTCGAACCTGCACGAGGTGCAGAGCGAGGTCGCGGGCGCGTTCCGCTTCGAACGGCAGGTGAGTGGGCCGCCCGACCCGAGCGTTGCGCGCCGTGACCCGCAGGCCAGCTCCGGGCCCACGTTCCGCGGTACGCGCATCTACGTCTATCCGACGAGCTGCCTCACCTACGACTACGCGCTACTCGACGCCCCGACCCTGCCCGTGCTCGCCACCGCCATCGGCACGATCGACCGGTCCGTTGTGGCCGCGCGAGTCGCAGAAGACAGTGGCGGCCACCTGCGTCTCGATCCTGAACCGGGAAGGTCGTCATGACCGAGGAACAGTCGAGAAATGTGACGGCGGCGCCCCCGCAGGTCCCGGTTCAGCCCAGCGGTAGGGACGAGCGGCCCGACGTTGCAGCTCCCGACGTTGCAGCCCCCGACGTTGCAGCTCCCGACGTCGCAGCCCCCGACCGCTCGGCCGGCTCTGCAGCTCCGGCGAAGGCGAGAACCCCCTCGGGCTGGCGGCGCGCACGGAGGTGGCTGTCGCCTCTGCTGTCCGTCGCCATCATCGTCGGCGTCTTCTACTTCTTCCTACCGCAGTTCACCAGCATCTCCGACGTCTGGAAGTCCGCGCGGTCGATGGGGCCGCTCGCCCTCGGCGGTCTGCTTCTGACCGCGCTGTGGAATCTCTGCACCTACTGGTTCGTCATGGTGGCGACCATGCCCGGCCTGCGCCTGCGAGAGGCAGGGGTGGTGACGGAGTCGTCCACCGCGGTGTCGAACACCCTGCCCGGGGGTGGCGCGATCGGCATCGCGATGAGCTACGAGATGTACTACTCGTGGGGGTTCTCGCGGTCGCGCGCCTCGGTCTCCCTGGTCGTATCCGGGATCTGGAACAACTTCGCGAAGCTGGCGATGCCGATCCTGGCGCTGGCGCTGCTTGCGCTCACCGGCCATCCCGGCGGCGCCCGCGTGGTCGCCGGCCTCATCGGCGTCGGTGCGCTGGCTGGTGCCCTGGTCGTGTTTGGGCTGATGTTGCACAGCCAGGCCTTCTGCGCCCGGGTGGGGTTGGCGGCGCAGTTGGCAGCGACGGGGATCCTGCGGCTGCTCTCGAAGTCCCCGGCGACGGGCTGGGATCGCGCAACGGTCAAGTTCCGCCGGCGCACCATTCTGCTTCTCCGGGCGCGTTGGCTCTGGATCACTCTTACGACTGTGGTGAGCCACGTCTCCCTCTACGCCGTGCTCCTGACGGCGCTGCGGGCGGTCGGCGTCGGGCAGTCGGAGGTCAGTTGGATCGAGGTCCTCGCGGTCTTCTCCTTCGCCCGGCTGGTCACCGCCGTGCCCCTGACGCCCGGGGGGTTGGGCATCGTCGAGCTGGCGCTGATCGGCGGCCTATCCGCGGCGGGCGGTCCCCGAGCCGAGGTGGCCGCGGCCGTACTCATCTTCCGGGCGCTGACGTTCGTGCTGCCGATCCCGCTGGGACTGGTTACGTACCTGTACTGGAAGCGGAACACCTCCTGGCGACGTCCCCCCGGAACGGCCCCCCGGACCGAGTTGGTGCCGGAAGACACGAGCAACC
>JAVEDQ010000601.1 GCA_030840885.1 Frankiaceae bacterium | reverse complement strand
CCGCTCGAACTCGGGAGCGGGGAGCGGCTCTGGACAAGCCCCGACGAGCTGGAGGACCGCTTCGAACACGAGGTCGTCCCGAGCCCGAGCGGGGTGACGCACCACCTGTTCTGGCGCAGCTGAGTCGAAGCCCGGAGGACGCTCAGTCGCCCTTCACGTTCACCAGCTGCCGCAGGGTGTGCCGGACCTCCACGAGGTCGGCGGCGTCCGCCATCACCTGGTCGATGTCCTTGTACGCCTGCGGGATCTCGTCGAGGAACGCGTCGGTGTCGCGGTACTCGATGCCGACCATCGCCTCGCGGAGTTGGGCGTGCGTGAACGTCTTGCGCGCCTTCGACCGCGAGAAGTTCCGGCCCGCGCCGTGCGGCGAGGACCGTAGCGACAGCTCATCGCCGCGGCCGACGACGACATAACTCGCCGTGCCCATCGAGCCGGGAATGAGCCCGGGCGTGCCGGCGGACGCGTCGATCGCCCCCTTGCGGGACAGCCAGACCTGCTGCCCGAAGTGCACCTCGAGCTGGGTGTAGTTGTGGTGACAGTTGATCCGCTCCTGCTCGAGCACCGGCTCGCCGAGGAACGCACCGAGCTCAGCAATGACGCGGTCCATCATCTCCTCACGGTTGAGCAGCGCGTAGTGCTGAGCCCACTGCAGATCGCGCAGGTACGCGTCGAACGCGTCGGTGCCCTCGACCAACGACGCGAGGTCCCGGTCGGGCAGGGTCTCGCCGCGCTCGGCCGTCTCCCGCTGCGCGACCGCGATGTGCTCGGTCGCCAGCTTGTTGCCGACGCCACGGGAGCCGGAGTGCAGGAACAGCCACACGGCGTCTGACTCGTCGACGGTCACCTCGATGAAGTGGTTGCCCGAGCCCAGCGTGCCCAGCTGTAGCCGCCAGCGGTTCGCGACCTCGTCGTAGTCGCGCTGCGCCCGGGCTTCGAGGTCGGCGATGCGCTCCGCCGCGGTCTCGGTCACGTCACGGTTCGCGACGCCCATCGAGAGCGGCACGGTCCGCTCGATGCCCTGCCGCAGCGGCGCCAGATCACGTCGGGAGGAGTCGCGGCCGGTGAGGTCGGAGCGCGTGAACTGCGTCCGGACGGCGATCATGCCGCAGCCGATGTCCACGCCGACGGCGGCCGACATGAGCGCACCGACGGTCGGGATGACCGAGCCGACGGTCGCGCCCTTGCCGAGGTGGGCGTCCGGCATCAGGGCGAGGTGGGGCTGCACGAAGGGCATGGAGCTGGCGAGCTCCGCCTGCGCGCGGGTGTTGGGCTCGAGGATCGAGGCCCAGTTCCAGAGCTTGTCGTTGATGCGGGTCGGCACGTTCTCTCCTTCGTCGCTTCGGAGGGTGCCGGAGAGGAATCAGCTTGCGCCAGCAGATTTCCTCCGTATGAAAAGCGCGCCGAGTCCTCCCGGGTCACCAGACGACGGCGATAGGTGCCGTGATCCGCGCCTCACCCCGCTCGCGAGGAGTTCCCGTGTCCGCAATTGCCCGCACCCGGTCCGGGCGACGTGTCGCCGTCGGCCTCGCTCTCCTCCTCCCGGCGCTCGGCGGGCTGACCGCCTGCGACCCGACGTCCCCGACCGTGACGGCCTTCCTCGAACGCTCCGCCGTGCCGAACGATCCCGGTACCTACACCGGCCGGGTCACTCCGGTGACCGCCGGCGAACGGGCCGCGGTGCAGCGGTTGATCGGCAGCAGTTGGATCGATGTGGCGACGGTGCCGGTGGCCTCGAACGGGACCTATCGGGCGGACCTCGCCAACGTCGGCGGCGCCCTGTACCGCCAGCGCGTCGTCGTCCGTAACGCGGCCGGGCAGCAGCAGGCGGTCAGTGGTGAGTCGTTCTACGGCACCCCGCCGAACGACACGGTGGCCGCGCCGATCGCCAACTGGCTCGCAGGGCGGCAGGGCACCGCGTCGGTGGCCATCTACGACGCCCGCACCGGACGGACCAGCTACTACGGCAACAACCTGCGCTACTACTCGGCGAGCATCGCGAAGGTGTCGATCCTGGGCACCGTGATGCGCCGCGCGGCCGTGGCGAACCGCCCGGTGTCGGCGACGGAGAAGGCGCACGCCGTTCCGATGATCACGCAGTCGAGCAACGACGACGCGACGTGGCTGTGGAACAGCGTCGGGGGTGCACCGTCGGTGCAGGCCTACCAGCGCAGCCTCGGCACCATCGCGACCGTGCAGAACACCGCCTGGGGCCTGGCGACGACGACCGCTGCGGACCAGGCGCGGGTCGTCGAGGCGACAGTCTGGGCGAACCCGCTCCTGCGGCCGGCCGACCAGGCCTACGCCCGCGGGCTGATGCGTTCGGTCAGCCCGTCGCAGCACTGGGGCGTCAGCGCCGGAGCCCCGAGCGGAGCGACGGTGGAGCTCAAGAACGGCTGGTTGCCCTACGCCGGCAACTACAACGTCAACAGCATCGGCCACGTCTCCGACGCGACGCACGACTACGTGATCACCGTGCTGACGAAGACCCCGGGCACCGGCACCGCCTCGTTCAACTACGGCATCAGCACCATCCAGGGCGTCACGCGCCTGCTGTGGGGTCAGGCACCGACGAGCGGCAGCGCCCTGCGC
>JAVEDQ010000564.1 GCA_030840885.1 Frankiaceae bacterium | reverse complement strand
TCGCTGGCGATCAGCGGCCTGCTGATCTACGCCTGTGTCTGCTTGCTGGGCAAAGCCATCGGGTTCACGCTGACCTTGGCGGGTGTGGCCGGCCTCATCGTCGCGGTCGGCGTCACCGCCGACTCGTTCGTCGTCTTCTACGAACGCATCAAGGACGAGGTGCGGGAGGGCCGGACGGTCCGCACCGGCGTCGACCGGGCGTGGGTACGTGCCCGCCGCACGATTATCTCCGCCGATACGGTCTCGTTGCTCGCGGCCGTCGCGCTCTACTTGCTGTCGATCGGATCGGTGCGGGGCTTCGCCTTCACGCTCGGCTTGTCGACACTGCTCGACCTCGTCGTCGTCTTCCTGTTCACGCACCCGTTGGTGGCCATCCTGATGCGCAAGCCGTTCTTCTCCACCGGCCGGTACAGCGGCCTGCAGGCGCCCCGGTCCGGCGGCGACGCTCCCGCGGCGCAGGACACCGCGGCCCCGACCGCACGCACCCGTCTCACCAAACGGACGACGGTCGGCAGTGCCGCCGCCGAGCGCGGACAGGGCTGACATGGGCATCATCACGCGGCTGTACCGCGGTCAGCTCGACGCCGACTTCATCACCCCGCGCAAGCGCTGGTACGTCATCAGCGCCGTCGTCGTGCTGGTGTGCCTCGCCAGCCTCCTGTTCAGGGGCTTCCAGCTCGGCATCGACTTCAAGGGCGGGGCGTCCTTCGAGTTCCCGCAGCGCGGTCAGACGGTCGCGGAGGCTCGTCAGGTCGTGCAAGCGGCCGGTGCGAAGGTCGAGACGGCACAGGAACTGGCGAGCACCGGCCGCGTCCGCGTGCAGACACCGCCCCTCGACGAGGTCGAGATCAAGCGGGTCACCGACGCGATCCAGACCCGGTTCACCGCCACCCCTGCCGAGGTCAGCGTCTCGACGGTGGGCGCCTCATGGGGGTCGTCGATCACCAGCAAGGCGCTGCAGGGCCTGGCGGTCTTCCTGCTCGCGGTCATCATCTTCATCTCGATCCGCTTTGAACCCAAGATGGCGATCGCCGCAATCGTCTCGCTGATACACGACCTGATCATCACGGCGGGCGTCTATTCGCTGGTCGGGTTCGAGGTCACGCCGTCGACGGTGATCGCGCTCCTGACGATCCTGGGTTTCTCGCTCTACGACACCGTCGTGGTCTTCGACAAGGTGCGTGAGAACACCGCGGGGATCCTGAAGTCGGGCAAGCGCACCTACGCGAAGGCCGTCAACGACGCGATCAACCAGACCCTGATGCGTTCGATCAACACCTCGCTCATCGCCTTGATGCCGGTCGCGGCGCTCCTGATCATCGGGGCCGGTCTGCTCGGCGCGGGCACCCTGAAGGACCTGGCACTCGCACAGCTCATCGGTCTGGCCTCCGGCGCCTACTCTTCGATCTTCATCGCCGCACCGCTGCTGGTCGACCTCAAGAATCGCGAGCCTGCCATTCAGCAGCTCAACGCCCGCGTCGCACGGGCGGAGCAGGCGACCGCGACACGACGGTCGGTCGAGGAGACCGCCCAGCGCTCCCGTGGCGGCACCACGACCCTCGTCAAGCCGGCGGTAGGGGAGAAGACCGACGCCGACGACGAGGCGGATGACGACGACGAGGCCGGCCAGGCGACGAGCGGGACCGGCCGGGCCGCGGTCGGTGCACGTGCGGCCCAGGCCGGCCGTCGGCCTGCCGGTGGTGCCCGCAAGCCGCGCGGCGGTCGGCCGGGCCGGCCGAGCGGGAAGCGGAAGCGGTGACGGCAAGCGCCAGCCGCAATGCCAGCGCCAGCGCCAGCGAGATCCTCCGCTCGCACATCCGGGACGTCGCCGACTTCCCCAAGCCCGGGGTCATGTTCAAGGACATCAACCCGCTGCTCGCCGACCCCACCGCCTTCCGCACGGTCATCGCCGCTCTGGCCGAGCAGGCAGCAACGCTGGGTGTCACGAAGGTCGCGGGCATCGAGGCGCGGGGCTTCTTCTTCGCTGCGCCGGTTGCTCTGCAGCTGGGGGTCGGGGTGCTCCCCATCCGCAAGTCCGGCAAGCTCCCTGGCCGCACCCTCCGCGAGACCTACGCCCTGGAGTACGGCGAGGCGACGGTCGAGGTCCAGGAGGGGGCGGTGACGGCCGGGGACCGCATCCTCGTGATCGACGACGTGCTCGCCACCGGTGGTACGGCGGTCGCGGCTGCGACGCTGCTCGGGACCGCCGGAGCCGAACCGGTCGGGCTCGCGGTACTTCTCGAGCTCACGTTCCTCGGTGGTCGCCAGCGAGTCTCGCCGCTGCCGGTCAGCGCCCTGCTGCCGGTCTGAGCCAGTCTGAGCCGACCTGAGTCACAGGTTGTGGCCGACTTTGACCCGTAGGTGATCTGCAGGGTGTCCCCGCGGCGATACGCTCGAATAACAGATCTGAGGAGCGGCCTGTGGACGATGTACCTGCTGGTGCTTCCGACGTAGGGGTCTCGTCCGAGACGCCCCGCTCGGACGCGCCTCAGGATGCATCAGATCTCCGGGCCGCGGACGTCGCGGCCCGCGCCGCTCGGCCGGAAGACGCACCGAGCCCACCCGACGCCTCCCCGTCCGCCCCCGGTCCGGCAGGCGCGCGGCAACAGTCCGGAGCAGGCACTCGACCTCGACCCCGGCCGCATCCCGAGGGCGCGCGCGCGCCGAAGCCGTCGCCGCCGCCGAGCGCGCCGCCGGCATCGAGCGCGCCGCCGACCTCGGGCGCGCCCCCGACCTCGGGCGCGCCCCCGACTTCGAGCGGCCCGCCGCCGAAGGCTCCGCCGTCCTCGAGCACTTCAAGGCCGAGCACTTCAAGGCCGAGCAGTTCGCCGCCGAGCAGTTCGCCGCCGAGCAGCCCTCCCGCGTCGTCCTCGGGCAACGCGCCGGAGTCGGCCGACGGCGCCGGGTCGACCCGCGCAGGTGCGACCCCGCGGACCATGCGCAGCCGCCTCGCGCGACTGTCCGGCCGCCCCGTGCAGCCGGCCCCGCTCGACCCGCTGCTGCGGGCGTTGCGCGTCAATCATCCCAAGGCCGACATCGGTCCCGTGCTCAAGGCCTACGAGATCGCGGAGCGGGCCCACGAGGGCCAGATGCGGCGCAGCGGCGACCCGTACATCACCCATCCGCTGGCCGTCGCCGGCATTCTGGCCGACCTCGGTATGGACGTACCGACGCTCGCGGCGGCGCTGCTGCACGACACCGTCGAAGACACGACAGTCGACATCGCGGGGATCGAGCGTGATTTCGGCGAGCTCGTCGCGATCATCGTCGATGGGGTCACCAAGCTGGACAAGATCAAGACCGGGGGAGCGGCGGACGCCGAGGCCGCCGCCGCCCGAGCTGCGCAGTCGGAGACCATCCGCAAGATGGTCATCGCCATGGCCCGCGACCCACGCGTGCTCGTGGTCAAGCTCGCCGACCGGCTGCACAACATGCGGACGCTGCGCTTCATGCCGGTGCACAAGCAGGAGAAGAAGGCACGGGAGACGCTCGAGCTGTTCGCGCCGCTGGCGCACCGCC
>JAVEDQ010000561.1 GCA_030840885.1 Frankiaceae bacterium | reverse complement strand
CGGCAGGTCCGGGATGACCGAAGGTCACCGCCCTGCGGCGCTTCGCGTCCTGGACCGGCCCGGGTCGGGTCTGGCACCCGTGGTCGACCGAGCGGCGGGGCGACCAGCTCCCCTGGTACCGATCCCCGTCCCGGAGCGAGGGCCGGGGTGTGGGGCGGAGTCCCACGGTCCGTCCCTATGAGACTGGCCTTGGAACCACGTGTCCAAATATCAATAAGCCGTTACTGACGCGAAGCAAATGGAGGCTCGTGCGATTTGCCCCTCCGTTATGCGATTTGCCCCTCCGTTAGCAGGTCGAGGTGAAAGATTTTTGTGGCGGGCTAATTTCGCGGGACCCTCTCTTAAGGAAGTGGCCGGAGCATGATGGCCAGCCATGAGGACCAACTTGATCGCGAGGAATCTGGCGGCCAAGTCGCCGCGGCTGCAGCGCTGGACGGAGAACGTGACCAACCCCGCCAACCGCGGGCATCGGTTGCGGGCGTTGCGAAAGTCGATGTGGTACGACCTGCACACCGGTCGGTTCAAGCGTCCGACCGTCGTTCGGATCGGGCAGCGGTCACGGATCATCGCCTACCCGGGCGAGTCGAACAGCCCGAAGGCCGCTTACTGCAACCCGCCGAACTGGGAGATGTTCGTCTGGGCCCGACGTCTCCATCCCGGCGACCTGTTCGTCGACATCGGGGCGAACATCGGCATCTACACGATTTTTGCTCTCGATCTGGGAGCCGAGGTCATCGCTGTCGAGCCCACGAAGAACGCCGATCGGGTGCGGGAGCACCTGACGCTGAACGGCTACACCGCCGAGGTCGTGCAGAAGGCGGTCACGGACCACCCCGGCAAGGTGATGATCACCGACGAGCTCGACAGTCTCAATCATCTCGTCAGCGACGGGAGCGGCATCGAGGTCGAGGCGACCACTCTCGACGATCTCCTTGGCGAGCGGACCGCCGCCGGCGTGAAGATCGACGTCGAGGGCGCCGAGCGGCTGGTCCTGGCCGGCGCTACCCGCGCACTTTCCGAACAACGCATTCGCCTGCTGCAGATCGAGTGGGATCCATCGGTTTCCGACGAGAACCTGGGCGAGTCCCGCCAGCCCCTTCGTGAGCTGCTCGAACGCCACGGTTACCGGCTCTACGTCGATGACCAGAGGGGCGGGCTGCTCCCAGTCGACGCGGAGGTGCCGGACGTGGTGAACGTTTTCGCGGCGCCGCGAAAGGTCGCGGTGGGCACAGCGCAGCAGGCACGCGGGCGCAATGGTCCACGCCTGGGTAGCGGATGAGGCGCCGCCTGCAACAACAGAGGCGTTGTTCGCCGGGACCAGGACTGCCGCGCACCGGCTGTTAGCTCAAGGCGGCACAGATGTCCACTACCCGACCAGCCGTCGACGTCAAAGTGAAGTTGCCTGCGCCGTCGTTCTCGAAGACAACGCGGCCGACGATCAAGCTCGTAGACGGACCCGGGGGTACACCACCAGCGGTTTTGTCCGTCGGGAACAGGATCAGGATGGTGTGCCCAGTAATCACGTTCGTTGAGGACTTATCAGGACGAACAGTCTGCTTCGAGGTTGACCCATTCGAGGGCAGCGTAAGCGTCTTACCCGTCGATAGGTTTGTGAACGTCAGGCTTGCGCCGGTACCGCCGGTAACAATCCGTCCGACACCGTTTTCATCTGTGAAATCGTGCACCTGACGGTTGCCGCCGACTCCTTCGAACTGGAGGGCGAACCCTGGGCAGGCGATGCCAGCGGGCAAAGAGTCTGCTGATGCGCTTGGCATTCCTAGGCTGAAGATCCCTATCCCCGCAGCTACTACTGCGGCGGTACGGCGGGCTGATGTCTTCATCATGCTCCTCCCCAGGAGAGCTCGCGGCTCGTCCTGTGGTCATTTCTTTGCACGGTCGGCTCCATCGGCCGAACACCTGCTCCGTGCTGGGCGGCCAATGTGCACCCCGCGACCGCCCTCATCACGCGAATCTCGAAGATTGCACCACCTGAACGTCTATTCCTCACGTTCTTCTACCGGTACTCACGGACGTACGGTCGGAGCAACGACCGGCCACCGGGGGCCAACCCCCTTGCAACGGCCGCGGGAGACCGCCGGGAAGTCGCTCGATCTCTCCCTGCACGCTGAAACGCCCCAGGAATGGGTCGGCGATGCCTAGCCCGCGCCCGCCCCGCGGCTCGCAGGCGGCCGGTAAGCGCCTGTGGCGGGCGGTGCTGGCCGATTACGAACTCGACGAGCACGAGCTCGCGCTGCTGCGTCAGGCGGTGCGCAGGGCTGATCTGTGCGAGGCGCTGCAGGCCCAGGTCGACGATGACGGACCGCTGATCGCTGGCAAGCCGCATCCGGCACTGGTCGAGCTGCGGCAGCAGCGGATCGTGCTCGCACGGCTGATCGTCGCGCTACGTGTGCCGCTGGGCGAGCAGGACGAGGCGCGGGGCGAACCCAATACGGCGGACCTCGAGGGGTCTACGCACTACGAGGGGACGCTGCGTGAGACGACGCAGAACGGACAAGCGAGTGCCCGCTCCTAAGCGGCTGCTCCGCTTCGATCCCTCTGAGTGGCCGGCGGACAACGTCCGAGATGCCGGCCACTTGTGGGAGGCCGAACGGGTGCGGTCTTACCGCGAGAACGGCGTCGACACCCAGCTCGGCGACCCGCTGCAGGTGCTGCGCGGGAACCGAGCCTTGCGGAACCGCCTGATGGCCTCCGAGGAGGCATCGTGCCGCCGAGCTGGCCTGGCTCTACGGAGTGCCGCGGGCGGAGCTTCTAGTGGACTGACCACGACCACGCCTGTCCGCAAAGTGTCCGCAGGAGCACGGGTACTGACGGGAACCGTCGGACAAGGCTGAGTAGCGTTCTCACAGGTCAGGGCACAGATTGACGCATCGGTGCTGGTGGGGTGGACGAGTCGGCCTGTACGCCGGGTTCTGTGCCCGCAGCCACCGAAGCGGCTGCGGCGACGGCCATCTATCTAGGGCTGCCGTTGCCGACAGCCTCCAGCGGTCTACCCGCAGGCTCGGGCGGGCCGCCCTCGAACGCCTGCGCAGCGCCTCCGGTTGCCCGGCTGCGCCTTCTTGACCTAGCTCCAGGTGGGGTTTACCTAGCCGTCCGGGTCGCCCCGGACGCTGGTGCGCTCTTACCGCACCGTTTCACCCTTACCTCCTCGCCGAAGCGGGGAGGCGGTCTGTTTTCTGTGGCACTGTCCCGCGGGTCACCCCGGGTGGGCGTTACCCACCACCTCGCCCTGTGGAGCCCGGACGTTCCTCGGCGTGGAACAAAGTCCCACGACGCGACCGTCCGGCCGGCTCGTCCACCGT
>JAVEDQ010000553.1 GCA_030840885.1 Frankiaceae bacterium | reverse complement strand
ATCGTGGCCGAGCTCGTGGTGTCCAAGACCTTCTACGGCGACACCATCGTGCGGCTGCGCCGGCAGGCGGACATGGCACTCGCCGCGGAGATCCAGTGGGGCCTGCTCCCGCCGTTGACCATGGCCTGTCGTCAGGTGGTCATCGCGGCGGCGCTCGAACCGGCCTACGAGGTCGCCGGCGACTCGGTCGACTACGCCGTCGACCCGGGCCATTGCCGGTGCGCGCTCCTGGACGGCATGGGTCATGGGATCCAGAGCGCGCAACTCGTCTCGTTGGCCGTCGCCGCCTACCGCAATGGGCGCCGTTCCGGCCGCTCGTTGACCGAGACGGGCCGGTTGATCGACGAGGCCATCGGTGGGGTCTACCAGGGCGAAGCCTTCGCCACGGGGGTGCTGGCGGATCTCGACACCGACACCGGCGAGCTGACCTGGATCAACGCCGGTCACCACGAGCCGCTGCTGCTGCGTGAGGGAAAGCTCGTCAAGACGCTCAGCGCCTCACCCGGGCTGCCCTTCGGGCTGGGAGCGACCGGGGAGCAGCCCCCGTCGTACGCGCTGGGCACCGAGCATCTCCAGCCCGGCGACCGGCTCCTCTTCTACACCGATGGGGTGACCGAGGCCCGCTCGCCGGAGGGCGAGTTCTACGGCCTCGACCGGCTCGTCGACTTGCTCGTCCGGAACTTCGCCGGTGATCTCCCTGCTCCCGAGACGATGCGCCGCGTCGTCCGCGCGCTGCTCGAACACCAACGGGGGCGGCTCGACGACGACGCGACCCTGCTGCTGGTCCAGTGGCCGGTCGACGACGAGAAACTTCTCCTGCCGCAACTGCCCTGAGCCGTCGGGGTCTGGACGTCTGAAGCGGGACGTCTACCGCGTGGCGGTCTACCGCCGCAGGCTCGCGATCGCGTTCGGAGTGGGCGGTGACCTCGGGTCTCCCGGCGTTCTGCGCGAAGATCGTGGAGGAGTTCGCCGAGGGGCGTCACTTCTGACCCGACCGAGGTGGTGGCTCGGTTACGGTGTCGTCGAGCCGATGGGCTGGATGCAGCGTGTCAGCATCGCGCTGCAAATTCTCTGACCCGAGGAGGTCCTCCGCGCCATGGAGCACCCTCCAGTAGGGCAGCAGCCCGATATCCCTCGCGACACTCGACAGGATCGGGGAGCGGAGCCCGGCGACCGGTTCTCGCTGCTGTTCCGCTCCCTGCCCCTGGCGCTCGCGCTCCTCGACGAGGACGGGAAAGTTCTCGACGTCAATCCGGCGCTCACCGAGCTTCTCGACGCCCCGGTCACGGAGCTGCGTGGGGTTCCGATGATCAAACTGACTCACCCCGCGGATCGACCACACGTCCGCGAAGCGGTCTCGGAGGTCGCCGGCGGTAAGCGGGACAGCGTCCAGATGCGCAAGCGCCTCCGGGTGGGTGGCGGCCCGGCCAGGTCGGTGCGGGTCACCCTCCTCCGGCTCGACGAACCGAACGGCGCCCACCACCGGTTGGCCCAGATCGAGGATCTGAGCGTCGATGACCGGGACCAGTTGCGTCGGGAGGCGAACGAGGACCAGCTCACCGGCGTAGGCAACCGGCGGGCCCTGCAGCAGCGGCTCGACCCGCTCGTGGCCTCGAGGGTCCCGGCCCCGGACTCAGGGGGGCGGGATTCAGGGGTGCCGGATTTAGGAGTGCCGGATTCGGGGCCGCGGGAGTCCGAGTCGGCAGGTTGGTCCTTGCTGTTCGTCGATCTGGACGACTTCAAGCAGGTCAACGACGCCCGGGGTCACGCGATCGGCGACGCCGTGCTTGTCACGGTCGCCTCGCGGCTGTCGCGACTGGTGCGCGCCGATGATCTGGTGTGTCGACTCGGCGGCGACGAGTTCGTCCTCCTGCTCGGGACGTCAGTGGCGGCCGAGATCGAGCAGGCCGCGGACCGCATCCGCCGATCGCTGGCGCAGCCCATCCGGGTCGATGACGTCGAGGTCCACATCTCCGCGAGCGTGGGCAGCGCGACGCCGCGCCGGGAGGACTCGGCGCAGGAACTCCTGGCCCGCGCCGACGCCGCCATGTACCGCGACAAGTCGCGGCGACACGTCGAGTCCAAGGAGGACACGTGATCTTCATCGTCGTCAAGACCAAGCTGAGACCGGGCTACGCCGACGCGTACCTCGAGGCGGGCAGGCCCTTCCTCGAGGCGACCCGCCGGGAGCCGGGAAACCTCTGGTTCGAGAAGTACCGAGGTGTCGACGATCCCGACACCGTCGTCACCATCGAAGCGTTCGTCGACGAAGCCGCGGGTGAGGCCCACGTCGCCTCCCCGCACTTCCAGGAGTCCATGGAAGGCCCGAGCACGCGGCACATGGTCGAGGGGGTCCCCGACATCCTGCACATCAAGCTCCCGGACAAAGCCGGCTGGGACAAGATGGCGGAGTTCTCCGAGTAGGGCCAGCACCGCCAGGCCTGCACCGGTCGTCACGGACTCAGCGGCATGAGGCATCCGTCGCTGTCACGACGGCGGCGCCGCGGTGGGTGGCGCTTGAGGTCGAGCTGGTCGTGACGGGCTTGCTCGATACGGCTGACGATCCACTGTTGGTCGTCCTCGGGCAGGCCTTTCAGCAGCGGCTGGATCAAGGCGGCATGAAGGTCCATGGAGCGTCCTCAGAGGGACCCGGCGGCACGCATCCGAAACGCCGGGCGGTCGATGCTGGCGGTTCAGCACGCCACCCATGCCCGCGGCCCGCAAGCGAAACCCGAATTGCCGCATTTGTTCGGTGACGGGTGACGAGGACCCGATCGCCCGGATAAGCTGCACACGTCGCCAATACGGTGTCGCGGGCCCAGAAGGGTGCCTCGAGCGATGCCGCGTGGGTGGCGTCGAAGGGACCCGTGTTCACGGACCGCACCACCGCCCAGGCCGAGACACGGCCCGATCCCGACCGGTTGGCCGCACTTGCTCGTCAGATGGGTGCCGAGTCGCACCTTGACGCGGTCTGGGACCGTGTCGTGCAGGCCTGCGTGACGCAGATCGACGGGGCCGACCACGCCGGCATCACATTGCTGACAGGCGACTCGGTGTCCACCCCCGCCGCCTCCGACGAGTTGGTCCGCATCATCGACAGGCATCAGTACGCCACCGGCGAGGGTCCATGCCTGACCGCGGCCATAGACCACGAGGCGGTCGTCCGCGTCGCGGACCTCACCCTCGACACCCGCTGGCCGAAGTTCAGCGCGGCCGTCGTCGGTCTGGGCGTCCGGTCCATGCTGGCGTTCCAGCTGTACACCGACAGCGACACCATCGGTGGCCTGAACATCTACGCCCGCACGCCCGACGCGTTCAGCGACGACTCCGTGCACACTGGGACGCTGCTGGCCGCGCACGCGGCGGTGGCGGTCGCCGCGGCGAGTCACAGCGAGCACCTGCGCACCGCTCTTGCCTCGCGTGACACCATCGGCCAGGCCAAGGGCATCCTCATGGAGCGGTACAAGATCACCGCCGACCAGGCCTTCGACCTGCTCATCGCTGCTTCCCAGCAGACCCATCGGAAGCTCAAGGACATCGCGAGCGACCTCGCCGCCACCGGCGAGCTGACCGTCGGCTGAGCCGAGCACACAGCTGCACAGCTTCCGACGCAACCCGCGCGTCGCCCGCTTCCCTCAGAACGGGCTCGACCATGACCGAATCGCCCCTGGGCCTCTCCGACGGGCTACGCCTCTCCGGACTCACCCACGAGCAGCTGTGGCACCGCTACCTGATCCTCGGGGGTGGCCGCACCCTCGGCGAGCTCCGCGAGCACCTCGACAGCGCCGCCTGTCCGGACGAGCACGACCACAACGTCCTGGCCCAAGCTTTGAATGAGGTGTTCCTCGAACGGGACAAGGCCCACCGCGTCGGCTACCGCAACCTCTTCCGGCTCGCGACTGAACGTCAGGGCCTTGCCGACGGTCGGTGACCGCCGGGGGCAACTCGAGGGCCGGTCGGTTCCTCGGGGTCCACGTGGGCGACGCGCGGCGCCGGGATCTGCTGGAACGCGGCGACCGCAGCCTCGATCGTCGGGAAGAAGCGGGCGGGGCCGAGCTTCTCGATCAACCCGAAGCGATCCATCTTCAGTCGCACCGGATGCTTCAGCTCCGCGAACACCAGCGTGATCCCGTCGGCAGCGAGTTCGTCGTGCAGCTGTTCGAGCACGTCGGCGGCGGAGGTGTCGATATCGGTGACCGGCTCGGCCGTCACGACGATCCAGCGTGGCGACGGGGTCGTAGCGGCCAGTTCCCGGACCAACTCCCGGAAGGCCCGCGCGTTGGCGAAGAACAGCGGCGCGCCGAAGCGGAACAGGGTCAGGCCGGGCACCTCGGATCCTTCCGGGTGGGAGGAGAGCGCGTGGTAGCCGGCCATGTCCTCGACCCGCCCCAGCACCGCGGTGTCCGGCCACCACGCCCGGCGGAAGACGTTCAGGATGGACAGCCCGACGGCCACGGCGATGCCGGGCAGGACGCCTAGCAGCGCGACGCCCAGGAACGCGGCCATGGACAGGGTGAACTCGGTTCGGCTCCGCTGCCAGAGCCGGACCACCGCGGGGATGTCGGCAAGCGAGAGCGATGCGACGATGACCACGGCAGCCAGGGTGGGCTGCGGAAGGTTCCGGAGCAGGCCGGGCAGGGCGAGGATGATGAGGGTGATGGCGCCGGCGCCCACGACGCCGGTGACCTGGCTCCGAGCGCCTGCCTGCATGGCGACTGCCGTGCGGGAGCCGCTGGTGCTGACCGGGAACCCCTGGAAGAGCCCGGAGGCGACGTTCGCCATCCCGATGCCGACCATCTCCTGGTTGCCGTCCACCTCCTGTCCGGTGCGTGCGGCGAAGGCGGACGCGGTCGAGATCGTGTCCGCCAACGAGACCAGCGCGATCCCGAGCGCACCCCCGATCAACAGCGGCAGATCGGCGACCGCGATGTGGGGCACGGTGAAGGGAGGGAAGCCCTGCGGGAGCTCGCCGACGAGCCTGACCCCGCGGTCGGCGAGACCGAGCCAACTGGCGACGAGTACCGACAGGACGACCGCCACCAGGACCCCGGGCCACTTCGGCAACCAACGACCGAAGGCGGCCATCAGTACGACCCCGCCCAGCCCGACGGCCAGAGCCATCGCGACCGTCTCTCCGTCCACCACCCCGCGGAGGAAGGCGGACGTCTCGTCGACCAACCCGTTGGCGTCGACGGAGAAGCCGAAGAGCTTCGGGAGTTGGCTGACCAGGATGGTCAGCGCCAGGCCGTTCATGTAGCCGACCTGGGTCGGCTTGGAGAGCAGGTCCGCGACGAAGCCCAGCTTCGCCACGCTGGCCAGCAGCGTGATGCCGCCGACCAGGAGCGCCAGCATGGACGCCAACGCGATGGCCCTCGCGGGATCGCCGTTCGCCCCGAGGATGGGAAGGAGCGTTGCGGCGATCATCGGCCCCAGCGACGAGTCGGGCCCGAGCACCAGCACTCTCGAGGGGCCGAACAGCGCATACCCGAGCAGGCACAGGATCGAGGTGTAGAGGCCGGTGACCGCCGGGAGTCCGGCCAGTTCGGCGTAGGCCATACCCTGCGGCACCAGCAGGGTCGTCAACACCAGTCCCGCGACGATGTCCTTGGACAACCAGCTCCGCTGGTAGGCGCGGAGCATGCGCACACCGGGGATGCGCCGAGCGAGCTGCTCCATCGGCGATGGCCTTCCGTTCGGCGGGTGGTAACGAAAAGCGCGCGG
>JAVEDQ010000478.1 GCA_030840885.1 Frankiaceae bacterium | reverse complement strand
CCCAGCGGGACGACGAGCGCTGCGAACAGCGCGTAGACCCCGGTGACCAGGGCGGCGACGACGACGAGCACCGCCAGGACGGCGGCGACCACCCGCACGCGGAGCAGTCGCTTCTTCTTCGACGCCTCGGCGCGCGTCCGGGCGGCCCGCAGGTCCTCCAGCACCGTCGAACGGACCTGCTCCACCCGAAGCGCGGCCCGCCGTACGGCAGCTTCCGCGGCCTCGGCCACATGCCGCCGCTCGACCTCGATCAGGTCGGCGGCGCGCTGCAGCTTGCGGACCAGCGCCTCGGCCGCCTCGGCTGCGGTCGGGTGCGCCTGGTGCGCGACCGACTCGACGGCGGCGGGACCCTCCGGAGCCCCCAGCCCGGTCAGGATCGGCACCGGTGCGGTGGCGACGGCGCGGATGACCGCTTCGTCGTCGTAGGGGGCGAGCGCGAGTGGCCGGCCGTAGGCGCGGACGAGCAGGACGACGTCGTGACGGGCCTGCGAGGCCTCCCGCAGGGCGTGCGCGATGCCGCCGGCGGTGCGGACGCCGGTCTCGCGCACCGGGTAGTCGGTGACCTCGACGGCGAAGCCGCTGCCCGCCAGCGCGGTGCGGACCTCCGCGAGGGTCGGGTCGCCGGCGGTGCCCACGAGCCCGACCGAGCGGGGCGCGAGCGGAAGCTGCACATCGCCCTGCCGCTCGGCGAGCCGTGCCCGGTCAACCGCTTCCCGGACCGCCGAGCGACGGTCGTCCAGCCATGCCGACGTCGGTTGCGGGTCCAGGGCGGTGACGCTGAAGACGATCGTGTGCCGGTTCGTGTCGTAGCTCAGCAGGCCACCGGCGCGGATGAGGTGGCCCTCGACCAGCAGGTCCTCGACGGCTACATCATGCAGCCGCCGCAGGGAGGCGTCGACGTCGCCGCGTGTGCCGGAGTCCATCTCACTCGGCAGGGTGCGCGGTGCCACGTCGTCGTCGAGCTCGGCGCTGGCCTCGACGAGGACGAACTCCAGCTCGCCGTCCGCGCCCCGCAGCCCATGGACGGTGCCGAAGACCCAGACGCGGCGCGGGAAGGCGATGGCGAACTGGTCCTCGATCGCGCGCAGCACGTCGCTGACCTGAAGGACGCGTCGATCGCCCTCCAGCCGGCCTCGCTCCGTTCCACGCACGCGGTGGATGCTATGCCGCAGGCCCGCCCGCAACCGTGCAGCGCCGAGCGCATGTCTGCGGGCTTGGCCACGTCGGGCCCTCTCGGTGCATGCTCCCCATGGCACACGAGCGGGTCGGCGCACCCGAGCAGCGAGTTCAGGAGGACCGGCATGGCGATATGTCTGGCGCAGCAACCCGACGCGGACGCGCTGCTCGACGAGAACCCGCTCGCGCTCCTCCTCGGGATGCTTCTCGATCAACAATTCCCGATGGAACGAGCCTTCGCGGGGCCACGGCTTCTCGCCGACCGGCTCGGCGGAACCCTCGACGCCCGCGCGCTCGCCGACGCCGACCCCGACGAGCTCACCGCCCTGTTCACCGGTCCGCCCGCGGTGCACCGCTACCCGGGCTCGATGGCCCAGCGGACGCAGGCGGTGTGCCGACACATCGTCAACAACTACGACGGGGACGTGACCCGGCTGTGGGCCGAGGCCGCCGACGGACGCGACCTGCTGAAGCGGATGACCGCTCTACCCGGGTTCGGCAAGCAGAAGGGGCAGATCTTCGTCGCGCTGCTCGGGAAGCAGCGCGGCGTCCAGCCCGACGGCTGGCGGGAGGCCGCTGGCGGCTACGGCCTGCCGGACGTGCACCGGTCGGTCGCCGACGTGGTGGACGCCGAGAGCCTCGCCGCGGTGCGCGCCTACAAGCAGGAGCAGAAGGCGGCTGCGAAGGCCAAGGCCGAGTAGTGGCCAGGTAGTGAAGTCATGATCGGTCAGCGCTGGGGCGTCACCGCGCAGGAGGTGGCCCGCCGCTTCCCGGTCGACGACCTGGTGCCCGACCCGGCCGTGCAGGCCTGGCGCGGCGTCACGGTGGCGGCGCCGCCCCGGGCGGTGTGGCCGTGGCTGTGTCAGCTCCAGCTCGCGCCCTACTCCTACGACTGGCTCGACAACCTGGGCCGACGCTCGCCGCGAAAACTGCGAGACCGGCCGGACCCCGAGCCGGGGCAGCGGTTCTCCTGCATCGGCGGCCGCTTCCCGGTGGGACGGGTGCTCGCGGTCGCCCATGAGGAGCACCTGACGGCCGAGATCCTCGGTGCTCAGATGTGCTACCTGCTCGTCCCCGATGGCAGTGGGACCCGCCTGTTGCTCAAGGTCGTCGTCGACCGGCGCCGGTGGTACGGGCCAGCGCTGGCGATCGGCGACTGGCCCATGGCTCGGCGGCAGTTGCTGAACCTGAAAGCACTGGCAGAGCGCAGAGACGGGTAGGCGTCGGCCACTGGGGCGTCGATGAGTTCCGGGCGCGAGGAAGGTCGCTGTCCCGACAGTCTCGAGCAAGGAGCTCCCCGTGCGCGTTGTGGTCGTCAATCACGTCAGCCTCGACGGCGTCCTGCAAGGGCCAGGTCGCCCGGACGAAGACACCCGGGAAGGGTTCCGGCACGGGGGCTGGGCTGCGCCGGGGAACGACCCGGTGATGGGCAACGCCATGGGGATGCGGATGGGCAGCGACTTCTCCTGGCTGTTCGGCCGCCGGAGCTACGACGACATGCTCACCCACTGGAATCAGGCGGGTGGTCCGTTCAAGGACGGCCTGAACTCGACGAGGAAGTACGTCGCTTCCGCCGACCCCGACGCGAAGCTGCCCTGGCCGAACTCGACGCTTCTGTCCGGTGACGTCGTCGCCGAAGTGGCAGCGCTGCGGGAGCAGCCCGGCGGGAACCTCGTGATCATGGGCAGTGGCCAACTCGTGCGGTCGCTGCTCCCGCACGGCCTCGTCGATGAACTGTTCCTGATGATCCATCCGGTCGTGCTCGGCGCCGGGCAGTCGCTGTTCGGGCCGGACAGCGAAGCGCACCGGCTGCGGCTGGTCGACTGCACCCCGACGGCGACCGGCGTACTGATGGCCACCTATCAGCCGGACCGACAGAACTCCTGAGTCAGGACCGTCGTCGCCACCAGCGACGGCGCGACGCAACGGACGCCGCCGCGGCTGCATCCGCCGCTACGGCTTCCTCGAGAGCACGTGCTTGCGCCGACGCCTGCTCCCGCAGGACCGCCCAGCGCCCGACCACCTTGTCGACGTCCACGGGACGCGCGATGACCGCCAGCGAGGGGCCCACCTGCGGCCGCCGCCACTCGGCCTTCACGCGCTCGTTGAAGTCCTCGAGGAAGGCTCGCACCTGTGCCTCGGTCCGCAGCCCTGCGAGCGACTCCGGGAAGCTCTCGGCCTCCCGTCGCAACGCGATGGTTGGGTGGAGCATGGTGCCCGGGTCGATCTTCTCCCGCTTGACCAGCCGTTTGACGAACCAGTCCGGGTCGTTGAGGTCGACGTGATCGAGCGGTTTGCCGGCACCCGGCAGGTTGTCGAACAAGCCGGCTTGCTGTGCGGCACGGATCTTCTGCTCCACGGACAGGCGCGGACGCTCCATCGGTCCATCTTGCGACGAACCACCACCGTGGGCCAGTCGACTAATCCCGGGGCAACCACTCGGGACGCGACGAGCCCCGGGGCACGAGAACGGTCGCGTACCGCCCCGGGGTGGCGGTCATCCGCACCTGGTCGGTCACGCCCTGATAGGCCCCGAGGGGCGTGTCGGCCGTGAACGTCTCCGGATCGAGGTAGGCGTGCGCCTCGCCCCGGCCGGCTGTGGCGTGGGCGTAGGCGCGGTCGAAGACGCCTAGCCCGAGGATCCAGAACGCGACCCGGGTGAGGTTGACGTGCACCCGCCAGCTGCCGCCCTCGCGGGCACGGCGACGCAGGGCCTCGACCACACCCGTGGCCGTCAGCCACGAGACGATGTAGTCGTTGACGACAAGGATCGGCGGCAGTTGCGGCACCCCGCCCGTGCCCTCGAGCAGCATCATGCCCGTCACGCTGCCGGCACTCTGGTCGAAGCCCACCCGGTCGGCCCACGGTCCGCTCCGTCCGTAGAGCGAGTTCGTGGCGTGCACGATCCCCGGCCGCCCCGCCGCCGCCTCCTCGGCCGACAGCCCGATCTGATCGAGGTAGCCGGGGCGCCGGTTGGCGAAGAAGACGTCAGCACCGACCAGCAGGTCGCGGATGCGGCTCCGGCCGGGTTCCTTGTACGGGTCGAGCGTCGCCGAACGCATCCCCACATTTGCGGTCGCGTAGGTGGACTCGTGCTCCAGCTCGTAGGGCCGCCAGAGGTTGAGCACGTCCGCGCCGTGCAGTGCGAGCGCGCGGCCGACCCCGGCCCCGGCGATCACGTGGCCCATGCCCAGTGCCCGGACGCCGTCCAACGGCTGCCCGTCGCCCGACGCGCCCGGCTGCAGGTCGGGCCACGGCTCGGGCGGCGCGTCGCCGATGCGCGTGATCTCGACCAGCGGCAGCCCGGCGACACCCGCGGCGTACTGCGGCTCGGCAAGCATCTCCGGAGCCGTGCGCAGCATCGGCATGACGACGGCCGCGTCGGCTCCCGCCTGCTCGAGCTCGGCGGCGTTCCACCGCGCGA
>JAVEDQ010000460.1 GCA_030840885.1 Frankiaceae bacterium | reverse complement strand
CGCGAACCCGAGGTCGGTGACCCCGTCGGCTGCGGCGCCGAGCGGACCTCCGACCAGCCGCCCTGCGGCGTCCTCGGCCGTCACCGTGCCTCCGGCGACCTGTTCGAGCAGGGAGCGGAGATCGTTGCGGTCCACGTCACCACTGAACCAGCCCGCTGACCGGTTGACTGCCTACGATGCTGAGGTGCCGCTGCGCCTGACCTACCTCGGACCTCCCGGCACCTTCAGCGAAGCGGCTCTGCGGACCCTGCCCGAGGCGGTCGGGGCCGAAGTCGAACCGGCGCCGAGTGTCGTCGCCGCGCTGGACGCGGTGCGCAGCGGGCAGGTCGATGCCGCGCTCGTCCCCTTCGAGAACTCCGTCGAGGGGGCCGTCCCCGCGACGCTCGACGAGCTCAGCGCGGGCCCCGCGGTGCACATCCAGCGGGAGGTGCTGCTGCCGGTCCGTTTCGCGCTGCTCGGCCGGCCGGGCACGACGCTCGCACAGGTCGGCACCGTCTCGGGCCACCCGCACGCCCAGCCCCAGTGCCGGCACTGGCTGTCCGCGAACCTCCCCGGACGGGCGTGGCGGCCGGCGGCGTCCAACGCCGACGCGGCGCGCGACGTCTCGCAGGGCCACGTCGACGCCGCCCTGGCCGGTGCCTTCGCCGCCGAGCAGTACGGCCTCGAGGTGCTCGCCCACGACGTGCACGACGTCGAGGGCGCGGTCACCCGCTTCGTCCTGGTCGGACCGCCGCGGACCCCGCCGCCAGCGACGGGGGCGGACCGGACGACGGTCGTCGCCTACGAGCGGGACGACCACCCCGGCGCACTGCTCGAGATGCTCACCGAGTTCGCCGTGCGCGGGGTGAACCTCACGCGCCTCGAGTCGCGACCCACCGGGCACGGCCTCGGCAGCTACTGCTTCTCCCTCGACTGCGAAGGCCACGTCGGTGACGCCCGGGTCGGCGAGGCGCTGTCGGCGCTGCACCGCATCTGCGCCGACGTGCGGTTCCTCGGCTCCTATCCGCGGGCCGACGGCAAGACGCCGTCGCTGCGGCTCGGGGTGGCCGACGAGAACTTCGCTGCCGCGGAGCAGTGGCTCAGCGGGATCCGCGAGGGCGACGGGCTCGTCCCTGCTCCGCACCCGACACCGGACCCGACACCGACGCCGACACCGGGGCACTCCTCCGGGTGATTCCTGCGGGGGCAGTTCCTACCGAGGAGTCGGTATGGACCTGTTCCGCACTCGGGCTCCCGCGCGACCAGGGGTGCTCGGCGGCGCGGTCTCCGGGGTGTTGGTAGCCGGCCTGCTGGCCGCCTCCTTGGTCTCCTGCGGACCGGCGCCCGTCGACCGGGTGTTGAGCGTCGACGGTGAGCGGTCGGTGCTGCACACCGTCCCCGGAACAACTGCCCGGCCGCTGATGGTGGTGCTCCACGGGCTCGGGGGCAGCGGCGACCAGATGCGCTCCACGACGGGCATGTCGGCCTTCGCCGACGGGCAGGGTTTCTCGGTCGTCTACCCCGATGCGCACCGGGTGCCGCCGCCGGTCGTGTCCACACCCACACCGCCGTCCACACCGCCGCCGCCGTCCACACCGCCGCCGCCGTCCACGCCAACGCCGACGCCGACGCCGACCCCGACCTCGAACGCAGCTCGGCTCTCAGCGGTGCGGGCCGCGGACGCCCGGGCGCTCAACGAGGCCCAGGCCGGCTCGGCGGGGACCGGCCGCGCCTGGAACGCCGGCTTCTGCTGCGCCGGGGCTGCGGGTGATGACGTCACCTATCTACGGCACGTCGTCGCAGCCGCCGTCCGCTCGACCCGCGTGGACATGCGACGCATCTACGTCGTGGGCCTGTCCAACGGCGGGATGATGGCCATCCGCGCGATCTGCGAGGCGCCCGATCTGTTCGCGGCCGCCGGCAGCGTCGCCGGGCCCTATCTGGGTAGCCGTTGTGGCCGTCCGGCCTGGCTGCACCTGCACGGCGGCAGCGACCCCGTTGTCCCGTTCTCCGGGGGCGCGCCACCTGGCGTGCCCGGCTACGGGGTCCTGCCCGACTGGTGCCACTGCCGGTTCCCCGCCTCGGCGACCGAACCCGCCCGTTTCGGTCCGTACGTCGCCACGCGGTTCTACCGGGCCGGAACCCACACCTGGCCCACGCCGGGCAGTGTCTGGCGGCTCGACGGCAACGCGACGCTCTGGTCGGCGCTGAAGCTGTTCCGACACTGATCAGTGCTGACCGGCACTGGTCAGCACTGGTGAGCACTGACCGGCGGTCCGCGCTCGACTAGCCTCGGCGAACGTGAGTTCCCGTGATTGATCTGCGCCTGGTCCGCGACGATCCCGAGCAGGTGCGCGACTCACAGCGCGCCCGTGGCGAGGATCCCGAGGCCGTCGACCGGCTGCTCGCCGCCGATGCCGGGCGCCGCGAGGCGGTCAGCACCGCCGACGCGCTGCGGGCGGAGAGCAACACCGCGAGCAAGGCGATCCGCTCGGCCTCCGCGGACGAGCGTCCCGGAATGATCGAGCGCGCCAAGTCGCTGAAGGCCCAGGTCCAGGAGGCCGAGGCGGCGCAGGCTGCGGCGGACGCAGCCTTGCTCGAGGCCCACCGCGCTGTCCCGAACGTCGTCTCCGACGGCCCGCCCGGCGGTGAGGACGACTTCGAGGTCCTCCGCGAGGTCGGCGCCAAGCCGACGCTCGAGAACCCGCGCGACCACGTCGAGCTGGGCACGATGCTCAAGGCGATCGACGTGGACCGCGGCGCCAAGGTGAGCGGCTCCCGGTTCTACTTCCTCACCGGCGTCGGCGCCCTGCTCGAGTTCGGGCTGCTGCAGCTGGCGATGAACCAGGCGATGGACGCAGGCTTCACGCCCGTCATCCCGCCGGCACTCGTACTGCCCCATGCCATGGAGGGCACCGGCTTCCTCGGCGCCCACGCCGCCGAGGTCTACCGCGTCGACGACCACTACCTGGTCGGCACCTCCGAGGTCCCGCTCGCGGCGCTGCACGGCAACGAGATCTTCGACGCCGCCGACGTCCCGCGGCGCTACGCCGGGTTCTCGCCGTGCTTCCGGCGGGAGGCCGGGTCCTACGGCAAGGACACCCGCGGCATCATCCGCGTGCACCAGTTCGACAAGGTCGAGATGTTCTCCTACGTCGCCCCCGAGGACGCAGCCGACGAGCACCAGCGGCTGCTCGCCTGGGAGGAGCAGTTCCTCTCCGCCCTCGAACTGCCCTACCGCGTCATCGATGTGGCCGCCGGTGACCTGGGCTCCAGCGCCGCCCGGAAGTTCGACTGCGAGGCGTGGCTGCCGTCGCAGGCGCGCTGGCTGGAGCTCACCTCGACCTCCAACTGCACGACCTATCAGGCGCGACGCCTCAACATCCGCTACCGCAGCGACGCCGGCACCGCCCCGGTGGCGACCCTGAACGGGACGCTGGTGGCGATGCCGCGCGCCATCGTCGCCCTGCTCGAGAACCACCAGCAGGCCGACGGGTCGGTGGTGGTCCCGGCCGCGCTGCGCCCCTACCTCGGGGGCCGCGAGGTGCTGACGCCGGCATGACCGAGCTCCCGTCACACTCCTCAGGCAGGTTCCGGGTCGTCGCCTCCGACCTCGACGGCACTCTCGTCCGCGAGGACGGCAGCATCTCGGAGCGGACGAAGCGCGCCCTGCAGGCCGCTGAACAGGCCGGCGCCCTGGTCGTGTTCGTGACGGGTCGGCCGCCTCGCTGGATGTGGCCGGTGGTCGAGGCGACCGGCGCGTCCGGGCTCGCGATCTGTGCCAACGGTGCCCTGGTCTACGACCTCGGCCGCGAGGCGATCGTCCGGGAGCACGCCCTCGGGGCGGAGTCCGCGGCGCGGCTCGTCGCGGCGCTGCGGGAGGCGCTGCCCGGGGTGCAGTTCGCGGTCGAGACAGGTCTGACGTTCGGCCACGAGCCGGGCTACGTGCCGAGCTGGCCGATGCCGAACCGGGTCGTGGCGACGGTGGAGGAGCTGATCGCCGATCCGGTCTCGAAGCTGCTGGTCAAGCACCCGGACCGGCCGCCCCGTGAGATCCACGAGCAGGTCGCGGCGCTGGCCGGGG
>JAVEDQ010000452.1 GCA_030840885.1 Frankiaceae bacterium | reverse complement strand
GGCGCGCAGCTCGGTTCAGGTACCACCTCCCCGGCCCTCGGAGCCGGCCGTCCTTCGTTCGACAAGGACGGTGCCGCGGCACCCGGTCAGGCCGGTGCGGGGCAGGCAGGTGCCGGTCAGCCGGAAGCGCCGCCGACTGCTGGCTGAACGGCGGGACGGCTCGGCGCTGCCTGGCAGTGGGGGCACCAGTAGGTCTCCCGCTGCTGCGGCGCGACGCCCTGTTCCCGTTTGTGGATGAGCGTGCCGCACCGCCGACACGGCTTGCGGGCCCGGCCCACGACGTAGGAGGTCTGGCCACGCAGCGTCGAGCCCGTGCTCGTCTGGGCCGGGCGGTCCTTGTTGGCCTGCAACATCCGGTAGCTCAGGTCGACGACTGCCGGCAGATCGGGCACCTCCCCGACCGGGATCCACGGGTTGAGGCCGCGCAGGAACAGGACCTCGCACCGCCAGAGGTTGCCCAGCCCGGCGAGGTTCCGCTGGTCGAGCAGGGCGGTTCCGATCTCCCGCTCGGGCTGACTGCGCAGCCGCCGCAGCGCTTCGTCGGCGTCCCACTCGGGCCCCAGGAGATCAGGGCCGAGGTGACCGACGACCTCGGACTCCTTCGCGGTGGGGATGAGCTCGACCACCGGGAGCCGGAAGCCGACGGCGACCCGTTCGGCGGTCTCGAGCACCACGCGGACCTGCCAGAGCGGTCCCTGCCAACGTTGCCGCCGACGGTAGAGGTGCCACGTGCCGTCCATCTTGAAGTGGGTGTGCAGCGTGACGCCGCCCTCGATGCGGGTCAGCATGTGCTTGCCGCGAGGGATCACGGCCAGGACGTGCCGTCCGGCCAGGTCGGTGGTCGCGAGGTGCGGCACGCGGAAATCGGTGCGACGGAGCAGCTGTCCGGCGAGGCCCTGGTGCATCCGCCGCGCCGCGAGGTAGACGCTGTCGCCCTCGGGCATGGGGCTCCCTCCGCGTCGTGTCGTCGGCCGCCGTCGGACCCATCCCGGGGCCAAAAGCTGGTTGCTGCCCGGCCGCTCAGCCCCGCAGGCGCAACCCCCGGGGAGTCGGCCGGAACCCGGCGGCTTCCAGGGCCTTACCCAGGTCGCTGACGAGCACGGCTTCGCCGTCGGCTTTCTCCACCGACATCTTGCCGAGTGCTCCGCGTCGGACCGCGAGGGCGAGACCGTCCGCGGCCGGCTGCAACGACTCAGGGTCGTCGTGGAACGACAGCAGCGTCTTGCCGCCACGTTCGACGTAGAGCACGAGCGCTCCCTCGAGCAGGACGACGAGTGCCCCGGCCTTCCGACCCGGCCGATGCCCTCCCTCGGTCTCCCGCTCCGGCCAGGGCAGCGCCGCCCCGTAGGGGTTCGCCGGGTCGGTGGCCGCCAGGACCAGGGCACCGCTGTTCTCGGGCTTGCGTTTCGGCCGCTGTTCCCAGCTCGGCGGCACGGGTGCCGACCACAGCGGGGTCTCGGCGGGGCGGGAGGGCGCGGCCAGGCTCCGCATCCGGTCGACCGCGCCGGGGACCGCGAACTGAGCCGCGCCGAGGCCCTCCACGAAGTAACCCCGGCGGCACCGGCCGGCGTCCTCGAACGCCGACAGCACGGGGTAGACGGCCGCGAACCCGCCGACGATCGACTCGGCGGCGACCGCGCCGCGCGTCAGCACCCCGTAGCGGTCGAGCAGGGCCTCGGCGGTGGCGTGCATCCGTCGGGTCGCCTGCGGCTCCCGCTCGGGGAGCCGCCACCACCGGCCGGCGGCGCTCGGCGGACCGGTACGGCTCGGCATCGCCGGCCGGCCGCCGGACAGGCCGGCGTAGCGGCCGTAGCGGCTCGCCCGACCCGGCCGCGGTCGGCGCGGTGCCGCCGTCCCCTTGCCGGCCGCGGCCCGGCCGACGAGCTTGGCCCGCAGCGGGGTGAGGGTGTCGTTGGTCAGCTCACCGGCCCAGACGAGGTCCCACAGCGCGGTCAGCAGGGCGGGATCGTCAGTGCTCGCGGCCCGGTTCGACAGATCGCGGAAGAACAGCGCCGCACCGTCGGACAGGACGTCGAGCAGCGTCTCGTGCAAGGGAGTGCGGACGGCCTCCTCCGCATCTGGAGGAGGGAGCAGCAGGCTGGCGGCGTCTGCGGGGACCAGCCGGACCCAGCCGTCGTTGCCGGGCAGCGACCCTGCCCCGGCCCAGATGATCTCGCCGGCGGAGCAGAGCTCGTCGAGCAGGGCGGGCGTGTAGTCGACGACCCGGGCGGGCAGCACGAGCGTCTCCAGTGCGCTGGCCGGTACCGCGGCCCCGGCGAGCTGTTCGACGGCGCGCAGCAGGCCGTCCGCGCCGCGGGCGGCCGAGCCACCAGCCAGCCCCTGCCAGTCGGGCAGGAACCGCGCGAGTGCCTCGGGCGGGACCGGTTCCACCTCCTTGCGCAGCCGGGCGAGACTGCGGCGGCGCAGCATCCGTAGCACCTCGACGTCGCACCATTCGGTCCCGACGCCGCCCGGCCGGAACTCACCACTGGAAACCCGGCGGTCGGCGACGAGTCGTTCCAGGACACCGGTCACGACGGCGACCCCGAGGCCGAGCCGTGCGGCGAGATCGGCGGCGACGAACGGCCCGTGCGTTCGTGCGTAGCGGCTCACGAGGTCGCCCAGCGGGTCCCGCACCGAGTCCAGGAAGGCGTCGGGCACGCCCATGGGCATCGGGACGCCGAGTGCGTCGCGCAGGCGCGCCGCGTCCTCCACGGCCACCCAGCGG
>JAVEDQ010000448.1 GCA_030840885.1 Frankiaceae bacterium | reverse complement strand
GCCGCGAACTCCTTGACTCCTCCTTTGACCCACGCACCCTCGAAGAACTGACGAACGCGTAGGCCGTGCCGGACGCACCCAGGCGCGCTACCCCGAGATGTCGGTCGCCTCGTCGCTGCGCTCCGACGGCGCCGTCTTGGCGTTGACGGGCAGCGGTTCCGGTCAGTGCCGCTGCTGCTCGAGGGCCGCGTCTTCACGACGGCGACCGGCCCGGGCAGCCGGCTCGACCGGGAAGGATGGGGGCGCGTCCCGTACGAGGAGGCGCTCCGCCGCATCGACCTCGCTCCGCTGGACCGCGTCACCGACGTCGTCGTGGACGACTGTCCGGCGGATGACGAGTTGGTACTCGCCTTCCGCCACCTCGGCGGCGAACTGGCGCTGGAGACGATCTCGGGTAGCGCTGCTCGTCGCGACCCGCAGCATCTCTGAGTGCCGCGGCAAGCAGCTCCTCCTTACCGCCGAAGTGCTGGTAGAGCGATCGTCGAGCGACGTTGGCCCGTTCAAGGATCAGGTCGACGCCGGCGCTGTACCCGTTCTTCGTTCTTGACGCTGCCCTCGCCGGTCGTTCGGTCGGAGCCCTTGGAAGCAGGGAATCGGCAGCCTCAGCATTGTGAGCTCGCCGGTCACGGGCGGAGCAGGCGGACAGTGATCGGTAGATCGAGCTCCGCCCAGGCACGGTCCGCGGTCAGCACCTCGGCCGGCGAACTCCGCAGGGCGAGCGCGAGACAGCACCGGTCCCCCAGCGACAGCTTGCGCCCACCCTCGACCGAGCGAACGGCCCCGGCCAGCTGTGCGTCGCCGACGGTGAACGGCTCCACGCTCAGGCCGGCGGTCGCGAGCAGATCCGGCACCCGCCGGACGTCCACGGCAGCGTCAACCAGCTTGCCCAGCACCTCTGCCAGGTTCACGGTGCTGATCGTCGCGCTCGGCAGAAGTTGCTCCACGACCTCCGCACCCGGTTCCCCGTGCAGCAGCGCCAGCACCGCGGACGCATCCAGCACCGTCACTCGGTCAACGCCTCAGCTCGCCGCTCGCGAAGCAGCTCGTCGACCAACGAGCGACCGGTAGGGACGTCCGCGACGAGTCGGTGCAGCTCCGCGACGGCGGTCTCCGGCCGCTCCAGCACCAGACGCCCGTCCTGGATCTGCGCATGCAGTCGATCCCCGGGCTCCAGGTGCAGGGCCGCGCGGATGCTCGCGGGGATCACGAGGCGACCCTGTCCGCCAACGATCACAGTGGCATCCATTCTCCGATTGTGGCACTTTGCGTTCTCAAGTGCCACTGCGCGGAGGCTGCTCCAGCGCCTGCGCTGAGTCATCTCGGGGTCGGACGAACGGATATCCCGGCGTCATCGTGGCCGAGGCGCTGGCGGGCGGGCTGGTCCGCTCGGTGCACGAGCCCGACGAGCTGCTGCCCGCCGCCTACACACTGGCTCGCGAGATCGCGGACAACACGCGCCGGTGTCGGTCGCGGTGGCACGGCAGATGCTGTGGCGGATGCTCGGGGCGGCGTCGCCGATGGACGCGCACCAGGTGGACTCGGCGGCGATGATGTCGCGCGGCACGTCCGTCGACGCGCAGGAGGGCATCGCGTCGTTCCTCGAGAAGCGGCCGGCGCAGTTCCCGGACCAGGTTTCAACGGGGATGCCGGAGTTCTACCCGTGGTGGACGGAGGAGTTCCGGCCGGTCGACCGAGGGTGAGCCGCTACGCCCGCCCGCGGGCCGAGACGACCCGGCGGCCCCACGCGACGAGCCGCTCGTCGTCAGCGCCGACAATCTCGGCCAACCACCTCTCCACCCGTTCGACGTCGACCTCGCCGTAGCGGAGGAGCTCGCCGATGTCGACCCAGTCCTTCTCCCGGTTGAACAGCGCCTTGAAGACGGCCAGGTGGGTCGCACTGAGGACCCGGATGCGCCCGGCCGCGAAGGGCACCTCCTCGACCGACCTCTCGGCCTCGGCGTGCAGCGGGTGCTGGGGGAAGAACAGGTCCACCGGCGTCCGGTCCCAATGGAGCCGCACCTGACCGTCGCGGCGGATGGCGGTGAGGTCGGTGTCGCGCCAGTTGACGGCGTCTGGAAGCGAGCGCAGCACACCGGACGCGTCGTTGACAGCGCTCCAGATGTTGATGTCCACGTCGACCGTCGCCCTGGGCTCGGCCGTGTGGTAAGCGAGGGCAAGAGCGCCGCCGAACGCATGCGGCACCCCGCCGGCGTCGAGGGCGTCGTGCAGGGCCACGATCTGTTCGGCGAGCGTGACCACGAGGTCAGCGGACCTGCAGATCCCGCAGCAGCGGGTAGCGAAGCGGGCATCGCGGCCGCCGAACGGGGATGGCGTCGGCGAGGCTGAGGGCGTCCAGCAACGCGCGGGCCTGCGCGTCCCGATCGCGGTTCGGGACTGGCGTCAGGTCGCCCTCGACGGAGGGTTCGATCCACGTCGGAGCAGGCTCCAACTCCAGACGGAGCCGCAGGCCGGCTGCTTCGACAAGTCGTTCCACCTGCGCCAGCGACGGCTGGTGGCGGCCCCGAAGGTAGTTGTGGAGCAGCGCCCGGCTCACGCCAGCCTTCGCCGCCCACCGCGACGGGGTGAGGCCGCTGCGCTGCTGCGCCTCCGCCAAGAGCGTCACCGAGCGCGGCACCTCCTCGACCATGACCGAAGCGTACTAGATACAGTCCAGGCGGCTGGGGCCACACCAATTGGCCGTGGAAGGATCAGCGCGCTCCACAGGCACCTCTCACCAGCTCGCGCAGCCCGACCGAGGCGCTCTACTGCCTCCCTGACCTACGCCAAGAGCACGAC
>JAVEDQ010000388.1 GCA_030840885.1 Frankiaceae bacterium | reverse complement strand
CCTCGGCCGACAGCGACCGGATGTCGGCCAGGCCGCGTCCGTCGATGCGCACCTTGTCGCGGATGATCCGCTGGCGTACGAGCTTCTTGTTCAGCGCCCGGAACGCAGCGCTGATCTCCTTCTCGCGGCCCTCGAAGTTCGGCCCGACCTGCTCGGCGGCGAGCGCCTTGACGCGGTCGGTCTCGCTCTCGCGCTCCTGCTTGTCGGCGATGGTCAGCGCCTTGGCGAGCTCGTCGCTCACGGCGTTGCTGACGGCCTCGAAGACGTCGTCGTTGTAGTCGATGACCAGCTTGAACTCGCGGGTCGGCTTGGCGGCCCCGGCGGCGAGCTCGGACTGCGCGGCGCAGAGCTTGGCGATGACGGGCTTGGCCGCCTCGAGGCCCTGGGCGACGACCTCTTCGGTCGGCGCGGTGCCGCCGGCGGCGATGAGCTCGATCGTGTGGTCGGTGGCCTCGGCCTCGACCATCATGATCGCCACGTCCGGCTGGCCAGAACCGTTGTCGTCGAGCACGCGACCGGCGACGACCATGTCGAAGGTCGCGCCTTCGAGCTCGGAGTGGGTCGGGAAGGCGATCCAGTTGCCGTTGATCAGCGCGACGCGGGTCGCGCCGATCGGGCCGGAGAACGGCAGGCCGGCGAGGATCGTGCTGGCGCTGGCGGCGTTGATGGCGACCACGTCGTAGAGGTGGTCGGGGTCGAGCGCCATGACCGTCGCGACGACCTGGATCTCGTTGCGCAGGCCCTTGACGAAGCTGGGGCGCAACGGCCGGTCGGTGAGCCGGCAGGTGAGGATGGCGTCCTCGCTCGGGCGGCCCTCGCGACGGAAGAACGAGCCGGGGATGCGTCCCGCGGCGTACATGCGCTCTTCGACGTCGACCGTCAGCGGGAAGAAGTCGAGGTTGTCCTTCGGGTTCTTGCTGGCCGAGGTGGCCGAAAGGATCATCGTGTCGTCGTCGAGGTAGACGACTGCCGCGCCGCCGGCTTGGCGGGCGAGCCGCCCGGTCTCGAAGCGCACCGTGCGGGTGGGGGCCGAGCCGTTCTCGATGACGGCGGTGGCGGTGGTGGTGCCGTCGGCATCGACGGCGTCCTGGGTGTCCAGAACTTCAGTCATGGAGGGTCCTCCTCGTCGGCCGGGACGGGCACGAGGCGAGGCCGGTGCTCAGTCGAAGCACCCGGCGACCCGGGGGCCACCACCGAGGACCGACGGCGCGGGTCGCGCGGCCCGGCAGGGCTTCCGCTCAGTTATGAGCGAAGGGGAGCAGACCCCGTTGGTCTACTCCCCTGTGGTTCTCAGCGACGCAGGCCGAGGCGCTCGATCAACGACCGGTACCGGTTGATGTCGGTCTTGCGCAGGTAGTCCAGCAGGCGACGACGGCGACCGACCAGAAGCAGGAGGCCGCGGCGACTGTGGTGATCGTGCTTGTGGAACTTCAGGTGCTCGGTCAGGTCCTTGATGCGCTGCGTCAGCATCGCGACCTGCACCTCGGGCGAACCCGTGTCGCTCTCGACCGTGGCGTAATCCGCCATGATCTGCTGCTTGACGTCGGCGGCGAGCGGCACCCTGCGATCTCCCTCAGCTGTGTGGATCTTCAAAACCCATGTGGTGTACCTGGGCGGAGCGTCGATGCCCCGGGCAGGCAGGAATCCGGGGAGGCTCCCCGGACAAGGTCCCAGGCTACCACCGGAGTCGGAGGCCTCGGCCCGACGAGGCCTCAGGCCGCCGAGAGGTAGTCGAGGAAGTGCAGCAGCTCGTCGGGGTCGAACGGCTTGGCGAGGAAGTAGTCCACTCCCTCGGTCCAGGCCTGCCAGGCCTGCGCGTCGTCGGCGGCGGCGGTCAGCATGACCACCGGCAGGTTGCGGCCGAAGTCGCTCTCGCGGATGCGCGTCAGCACGGCGTGACCGTCGAGCCCGGGCATCATCACGTCGAGCACGACGCAGTCGGGCTGCTCGGACTGCACGAGCCGGATGGCGCTGAAGCCGTCGGCCGCGTCGACGGTGGAGTAGCCGTAGGCCTGCAGGACGTCGCAGACCAGCCGGCGGATCGCCGGGTCGTCATCGACGACGAGCACTTTGCTGATACCCACGTGGCTGGTGTCGGCATGCGGCGCAACCAGCTGTAGCGCCGGAAGGAGCAGCTCAGGCCAGGACGCTCAGGCCAGAACGCTCAGGCCAGGATCGCCCGGGTCCTCTCGACGTCGCGGGCCATCTGCTCGAGCAGGGCATCGAGGTTGTCGTAGCGCTCGGTCGCCCGGAGCCGTTCGACGAACTCGAAGCTCACGTGCTCACCGTAGAGGTCGCCCTGGAAGTCGAGGACGAAGCCCTCGATCCGCCGCTCCTGCCCCTCGAAGGTGGGGTTGGTGCCGATGGAGATCGCCAGCGGCAGCACCTGTCCGGCTCGGTGCAACCGCCCGGCGTAGACCCCGTCGGCGGGCACGGCGGCGTGCGCAACGGCGGCGAGGTTGGCCGTCGGGTACCCGATCCCGGCACCGCGTCCGTCGCCGCGGACGACCACGCCCTCGACGCGGTGCGGCCGGCCGAGCGCGTGGGCGGCGGCGGAGACGTCACCCCCGGCGATGCAGGAGCGGATGAACGTGGAGGAGATGGTGGTGCCGGGCCCACTCTCGTCGGCTCCGGAGTGTTCCTCCAGCAGCGGCACGCCCTCGACGGCGAACCCGGCGGTGCGACCGGACCGGGTCAGCGCCGCCACGTCACCCGCCGCCTTGCGGCCGTAGCGGAAGTTCTCCCCTACGACGACGGCGGAGGCGTGCAGCGACGAGACGAGCATGGTGTGGACGAACTCGTCCGGGGCCAGCCGCATCACGTCCGGGGTGAACGGGATGACGCAGAAGACGTCGACGCCGAGGGTCTCGACGAGATCGGCCTTGGTGCGCTGGCTGGTGAGGATCGGCGGGTGGCTGCCCGGCCGGACGACCTCACTCGGGTGCGGGTCGAAGGTCATGAGGACGGAGGAATGACCGCCGGCGCGAGCTCGCTCGACAGCTCGCCCGATGATCTGCTGGTGCCCGCGATGGACACCGTCGAACACGCCGATCGTCACCACGGAGCGCCCCCAGCCGGAGGGCGTGCTGTCGAGACCGCGCCAGCGCTGCACGGCTTCACCCTGCCAGACGCATCAGAACGGCGTTGACTCATCGGTCTGGAGCGGCGGAGTGATCCAGGGGTCATTGGACGACTGCCGAGCGCGGGCCTTCCGAGGTGTGCCGTTCGGCTTGCCGGCCTTCGCGCGCTCCCGGGCGTGCGCCCTCGCGTGGACCCGGCTGATGGCGGGGTCGTCGTAGTGGTCTGAGGCGGAATCGACGTACTGGCGCCCCGAGGGAGCGGTCCACACCACATCACCGTTGGCTCGCACCGTGTAGCTCCAGTCCGTCTCGTGCTTGAGCCGGTGGTGGTGCCGGCACAGCGTGATCAGGTTGCCGCGAACGGTCTCGCCGTCCTCGGTGTGGAACGCGACGGTGTGGTCGAGGTCGCAGCGGACCGAGGGCTGGGTGCAGGAGGGGAATCGGCAGGTCCGGTCCCGGCCGCGGACGAAGCGATCCAGCGACGCACGGGGACGATAGGTGGCGGAGCCGATGTCGAGCAGCGCGCCGGAGACGGGTTCGACGATCCATCGCCGCCACCGGCCATCGGCCGCGAGTTCACGGGCGACTTCCGCTGGGATCGGCATACCGTCCAGCTCGCCCGGCTGATCGGACAGTCGGAGAAGTGTGGTCAGCGGGATGGTCACGTTGATCGGCAGTACCGCCGGGCCGGACCGGCCACAGGAGCCACAG
>JAVEDQ010000299.1 GCA_030840885.1 Frankiaceae bacterium | reverse complement strand
ACCAGGTCCCACTCGAGGCCCTTGCTGCGGTGTGCGGTCAGCACCTGGACCGCCGTGTCGGGCTCGGCGGCCTGCGACAGCGGATCGGCTGGGATCTCCTGTTCGGTCAGCTCGTCGAGGAACACGTGGACGCGTGCGCCCGGGAGCCGGTCGCTGAACCGGGCCGCCGCCTCGAACAGCGCGACCACCGCGTCGAGCTGGGAGTCTGCGTGCCTCGCAGCAGTGCGCTCCGCTGCTGCTCCGGACGCGGACGCGGCCTCCAGCTCCCGACGCCAGGCACTGTCCGACCAGACCGCCCACAGCACGTCCTCGGCGGGGCGTGCCGCCAGCACCGCGAGGCGGGCCGCCTCGTGCAGCTGGGCGATCCGGGCCGGTGCGCTCCGGAGGGCCTCCGGCAGACCGAGGACCTCGGCGGGGTCGCGCAACAGCGCTGCGACCAGCTCACCGGAGCGACGGGTACCTCCGGCCGACCGCTCGACGGCGAGCAGATGGTGGCGCAGGCGCCGTAGCTGCAGCGCGTCGGCACCGCCGAGCGGGGAGGTGAGCAGGGCCAGTGCCGACTCCTCGTCCCAGCGGGCGGGGTCGACGACGAGCCGGAGGAGCAGGAGCAGCGGCGCCAGGGCGGGCTCGCGGGCCAGCGGCACCTCGTCCGACGGCGTCCGCACCGGCACACCGGCGTCGACGAGCGCCCGGAGCAGCGGACCGGTTGTCCGCGTGGAGCGGACGAGCACCGCCATGGACGACCAGGGCAGCCCGTCGATGAGGTGCGCGCGCCGCAGCAGGTCGGCGATCGCTGCGGCCTCGTGAGCGGGGGACCCGAACAGGCGGACCGCGACACTGCCCTCGTCGCCCGAGACCGGGGCGGGCCGCAGCGTGCGGTGGGCGTCGGCGACCGTCACCGGCAGGCCCGGCATCGGGATGCGCGTCGCGACCCGTCGGCTCGCATCGAGCAGCAGCCGTCCGGAGCGACGGCAGGTGTCGAGCGCGACCCGGCGCGCGGCCCGGCCGTCGGCGCGCCGGAACCGCTGGCCGAACTCGAGGATGTTGCCGACGTCGGCACCGCGGAAAGCGTAGATCGACTGATCGGGGTCGCCCACGACGAGCACGTCCGCCCCACCGGCGGCCAGGCGCCGAAGTACCTGTTCCTGCGACGGGTCGGTGTCCTGGTACTCGTCGACGACCACCAGACGCACCGTGCGCAGCACCTCGTCGAGCACCTCGGGCGAGGCGAGCTGCTCTGCGGCGCTGCGGACCAGGCCGGCGTAGTCCAGCGCGCCTTGTAGGCGCATGACCTGCAGGTACTCCTCGTAGAACGTGGCAACCGCCCGCCAGGCGGGCCGACCCGACATCTCCCCCAGCCTGTCCAGGGCGTCCGGGTCGACCCCGCGCTCCTGACAGCGCGCCATCAGGTCGCGGACCTCGGCGGCGAAGCCGCGTGAGCCCAGCAGCGGCTGCAGGTCTTCGGGCCAGCGGGCCTTCGCCCGGCGGTCAACCGTGTGCCCGGCCAACAGCTCGCGGACGACGACGTCCTGCTCGGGTCCGGAGAGCAGGCGCGGCGGGGCGCCGGCGAAGTCCGGCGCGAAGGACCGGACCAGGGCGAAGCACCAGGAGTGGAAGGTCCAAGCGAGGCGCCCGCGCACCGTGCGCTGCAGCCGCACCGCGAGCCGGGTGCGCAGCTCGTCGGCTGCCCGCCGGCTGAACGTGAGCACGAGCACCTGCTCGGGCGAGAGCCCGTCGCGCTCCACCCGGTCGGCCACCGCCTCGACGAGCGTCGCCGTCTTGCCGGTGCCCGGACCGGCCAGCACGACCAGCGGACCCCCGCGGTGTTCGACGACCCGGCGCTGCGACGCGTCGCGCCGCACGGCGGCGCCCGACCGCACCGGGGCACGTACGAGCCGCGGTGCGACGGCGGAAGACTCGGGCTCGGGCGGCAGATGGTCGGGCGACACAGGTCGATTCGACCATCTGCCTCCGACAGAATCCGTGCCGACGCGTGGCGCTCGCGGACTACCCGATCAGCAGGCTCAGATGATCGGGGCGAACGGAGCGGTGCCGTTGACGGGCGAGGCGCTCGGCCCGCCGTGGCTGTGCATGTAGTCGAGCATCTTCGACAGGTCGCTGACGTTGTTGCTGGCGGGCAGTGGGGCCAGCGCGACCGTGCTCAGCACGCCGAGGGCGCGACCCGAGCTGTCGAGGAAGGCGCTGCCGGAGTCTCCTGGGATACCCGGGGTAACCGTGTACAGCGCGTGCGACCAGCCGCCGCCGAGGTTCTGCAGCACTGCGCCCTGCTTCGGCGACAGCGGGGCGAGCCCGGCGCGCAGTGACGAGTTGCCGTAGGAGTAGACGCTCGACCCAGGGGCCGGGGTGCTCGGCGCGACACCCTCGGGTCCGCCCCAGAACGGGACGCTCGGGTCGACGTTGGCGGCGTCGGCCGGGTCCAGCTTGACCAGGGCGATGTCGTTGTAGGCGCAGGCGTTCGGGTCCTTCTCCCCGGCGGCCTGCATCGCGAGCCAGGAGTTGTAGACCAGGACGCCCGGCTTGCTGGCCCCGCCGACCTCGACCGGGGTGCCGAGGGGCAGGGACGCGGCGAGGCAACCGTCGGTCTCGGTGGAGGCGCCGGTGCCGGAGCAGTGGGCCGCCTGCCCGATGTAGGTGGCACCCGCATCCCGGAAGATGAAGTTGGCCGTGCACTGCGCGCCGTCGGTGTAGGTCATGACACCGGGATGGACTGCGTTCGTCGGCGTCACCGTCGCCCCCGCCGCCGATGCCGGAGAGGCGCCGAGCGGTGCCAGCGCGACCGCAGCGGCCACGGACAGACCCGCGGCGAGCTTTGCGGAACGGGGACGGGTAAGACGCAGTCGCATTCGGCGATTCCTCCGGGGCTGGTCAATTCTGACTAGGTCGACTGACCCGCCCAACGCGTCGTCGCGGTCCGGGTTACGGCCTACCGGACAAAAACGGGACCGCCGCTACGTCCTGGCCCGCTGCGCTCAGTCATCAGGCGCAGGTCAGGCGGGCGTCCCGTCCCATCGGGCGGCCGCCAGATCGACCCGCTCCCCGTCCGGCCGGATCGGCGTGCCGTCGGCCCGCAACCGCGCGAGCGCCTCGACGGGGCCGGCGGGGTTCGGGTGCCCGGAGGCGAGGACCACCCGGTGCCACGCCACCTCGTGACCGTGGCGGCTCAGGACCGCGCCCACGGTGCGCCCGGAGCCGCGTCCGACGTACTCGGCCACGTCGCCGTAGGTCATCACCTTGCCGGGAGGGATCCGGGCGATGGCGTCGAGCACCTCGGCGGCGTGCGACGTCGGCTCGCCGCCCGCGATGATTCCGCGGACGGCGAGCCCGGCCGACACCGAGTTCGGTGGCTGCGTGCGACGTGCCATGAGGCGGAGCTCAGATGACCGCGTGCTGCTCAGTAGGACGAGTGCTCAGTAGACCGGCAGAGACTTGTCGACCTGGTTCGCCCAGGCGGTGACGCCGCCCTGCACGTGCGTGGCGGAGGCGAAGCCCGCGCCCTTGAGCGTGGCGAGTGCCTCGGCCGACCGGATACCGGTCTTGCAGTAGAGGACGATCGGCTTGTCCTGCGGCAGTTCCGAGAGGTGCGCCGGGATGTCGCCCTTGGGGATCAGGGTGGCGCCGGGGATCGACACGATCTCGAACTCGGCCGGCTCCCGCACGTCGACGAGCAGGAAGTCCTTGCCGTCCTTCTGCATCGCAGCCAGCTCCGAGGCGGTGATCGTCGACCCGGCCGCGGCCTGGACCGCGGCGTCGGAGACGGTGCCGCAGAACTCCTCGTAGTCGATGAGCTCGGTCACCGTGGGGTTCTTGCCGCAGATCGCGCACTCCGGGTCCTTGCGGACCTTGATCTTGCGGTACTCCATGTCGAGGGCGTCGTAGACCATCAGCTCGCCGAGCAGCGGCTCACCGATGCCGTCGATGAGCTTGATGGCCTCGTTGACCTGGATGGAGCCGATCGACGCGCAGAGCACGCCCAGCACGCCGCCCTCGGCGCAGGACGGGACCATGCCCGGCGGCGGCGGGTCCGGGTACAGGCAGCGGTAGCAGGGGCCGTGCTCGGCCCAGAAGACGCTGGCCTGGCCGTCGAAGCGGTAGATCGAGCCCCAGACGTAGGGCTTGCCGAGCAGCACGCAGGCGTCGTTGACCAGGTAGCGGGTCGCGAAGTTGTCGGTGCCGTCGATGATCAGGTCGTACGGCGCGAGGACCTCGAGGGCGTTGGAGGAGTCGAGACGCTCCTGGTGCAGCACGACCTGCACGTACGGGTTGATCTCGGCCACGCTGCGCTGCGCCGACTCCGCCTTCGGCGTGTCGATGTCGGACACCCCGTGGATGATCTGGCGCTGCAGGTTCGACTCGTCCACGACGTCGAAGTCGACGATGCCGAGGGTGCCGACACCGGCGGCGGCGAGGTACATGAGAGCCGGCGACCCGAGGCCTCCGGCGCCGATGACCAGCACCTTCGCGTTCTTCAGGCGCTTCTGCCCGTCCATGGCGACGTCAGGGATGATCAAGTGGCGCGAGTAGCGCCTGATCTCGTCGACGGACAGGTCAGCAGCCGGCTCGACCAGCGGCGGCAGGGTCATCAATGCTCCTCGTTCGGGTTCGTCCATCCTCCCAACTTCCCGGCAGTTGTGCGCATTCCGGTAGGCCACCCGAGGCGCGGGTACTTACGTCCCGACGCGGAGAGCGGCTCCACGCGGATCCCCTGGGAGATCACATGAGCGCGAGTGACAAGATCAAGAACAAGGTCGACACCGTCGGCGGCAAGGGCAAGCAGGCCGCCGGGTCCGCCACCGGCGACGAGAGCCTGAAGGCCGAGGGCAACAAGGACGAGGCCAAGGGCAACCTCAAGGACGCCGGCGAGAACATCAAGGACGCCTTCAAGAGCTGACGCCGTCGCGCTGAACCGCCTACGGGCGCCAGCGCAGCACGTCTTCGAGAGCCGGGTCGTCAGGTCCTACCAGTTGGGACGGCAGGCCCGGCTCTCGTGCGTCCGGGTCAGTCCGGGGAAACGGTTCAGTCCGGCAGATGCGGCTCGAGGGCCGCCAACACCGCGCGGACGATGGCCTGCGGCCGGTGGACGAGGACCGACGCCTCCCCCTCGGTGGCGACGTCGGTGCCGTCGACGTCCAGCCGGAGCCGGATGCGGGCCACCCCGTCGTCATCGACGGCCGCGCGTTCCACGGTGCCGATGACGGCGTCCTCGGTCAGTTCTTCGAGCGCGAGCAGCGCGGCCCCCACGACCGCTTCGGCCACAGCAGCGTCGTCGGATCTGTCCAGCTCCGCCGACCCCGTCGCCGTCCGGTCGTCGAGGGTGAGCCTCATCGACGCCGCCACCCCGGATCCGGACGTGACCAGACGCAGCTGCTCGAGGGCGAGCCGGCCGTCGCCACTGATGCGACCGACCTCCTCGACGACGCCGACGCGGGAGGTGCCGCCTCCGACGCGGGAAGTGATGACAGCCTCGGCAGCGGCCAGCACGCGTTGTTCGTCGACACCGTCGTCCAGGGTCAGGCGAAGCCGCCCGGCGGAACCGTCCGCGTCGTCGGGCGCAGCGTCCGCGACACCGATGAGATCGGCCAGTGCGGACAGCAGGTCCGGAGACAGCTGGGGAGACAGCTGGGAAGACAGGGTGCTCGGCGCCTCGGTCGTCACCCGCAGGGCATCGACCAGCGCTGGGTTCACCTTGAGGCAGCAGTGGGTCGGGTCGGCGGCTACTGAGATATGCCGTCAGGCGCTCTTGCGCTTGCGCGGCGCCGCCTTCTCCTTCTTGTCGTCGGCGGCCTTCTCGGCCCCCTTCCCGGCCTTGACCGGCTTCGCCGTGCTCTTGGCGGCGGCCTTCGCCGGCTTGGCCTTCGTCGCCTTCTTGCGAGGAGTACGCGATGACGCCTCGTTCGAGTCCTCGGCGGCTGCGTCGTCTGCGCCCTCGTCGGCGGCATCGGGCACCGCGGCGACGGCGGAGCCGGTGCGACCCTTGGCCGCCTCGACCGAGGCCCGCAGCGCCGCCATCAGGTCCAGCACGGCACCACCCTGCGGCTGCTCCTCGGACGGCTGGACGACCTCCTGGCCCTCGACCTTGGCCGCGATGACCGCCTCCAGCGCCTCGCGGTAGGAGTCGGTGTACTGGCTCGGGTCGAAGTCCGCCGTGAGGGAGTCGATCAGCGACCCGGCCATCGTGAGCTCCTGCGGCCGGACCTCGATGTCCTCGTCGAGGAAACCGAACTCGGGCGCGCGGATCTCGTCGGGCCACAGCATGGTCTCGAGCACGAACACGCCGTCGCGGACGCGCAGCGTGGCGAGCTGCTCCCGCTGCCGCAGCGCGACCTTCACCACCGCGACCTTGTCGGACTGCTCGAGCGCGTCGCGCAGCAGCACGTAGGGCTTGGTGCCGGTCTTCTCCGGCTCCAGGTAGTACGACTTCGCGAAGTAGATCGGGTCGACGTCGGCGAGCGGCACGAA
>JAVEDQ010000264.1 GCA_030840885.1 Frankiaceae bacterium | reverse complement strand
AGCGAACCTCATAGCCGCTCATGGCGCTACGAAGGCCGTGTAGATGAAGGCGCCCTGTGCGTCCCTCCGCAGAACGACCACACAGGTACGGCCTGCCAATTGGTCCCCCTGACGCGTAAGCACACGTCCGATCGGGTCCGGAAGCGTCAGCTTCAGCGGATCCATCGTGAGGATGCTGCCGCGGTCGAACGCCTCCACCTGCTGACGGTGCGCTCGTAGCGTCTGCGTGATGGCATCTTCAGCGGTCTTCTGGTCGTAAAAGGACGACTTCATGCTCCCCTTCTCGTTGTCGAGCCGACTCTGCAGGAACGTCCACGGCTTTCCGACGTGACGTGCCGCTGTGTGTCCGCGGCCGGAGCCCTCATGAGCCCGGAGATCAACCCCCTCACGGAGCACCACGTCGAGCATCTGCCCTGGCCAAACTGTGGCCGAGTCACCTTCGGCACCCGGCACGATCTCCAAACCCGGACTACCGCGTCCCGTCCACGTCAGTCGACGCGTCAGGTCGCCGGATGCGCTCAAGGCTGCGGCATTGACCCCGGCGTGCACGACCTGCCCGCGGTCGACCCGGCCGTTCAAGATCTGCTGGCGCGTCGCGTCGAGCCCTGACACCGCTGCGCCGGCGGCGGTATGCCCGGCGACCGCGGCGGCTGCCGGTCGGTCCAGCAGCAGGGGCAGGGACCGAACGAGTTGTGACGAGCCCCGCATCGCGCCCGGTAGCGCGAGGTTCAGCCCGAAGGACGTCGCGACGCGCTTCACGTCGAGCTGGCCGTCCTCGGCGACGTCGCCGCTGGCGTCGGCTCCCGTGAAGGCGATGGCGTAGGGCAGCTGCGGCCGAACCACGGCGCCGAGTCCGCGTACGGCGGCGAACAACCGGCTGGACGTCGAAAGCGCCACGGACAGGCCGGTCCGTGCGGTCACCGCAGACGCCACCGCGACTTCCGACACCGCGACCTCGCCGCTGATCGCGGCACTACTCGCGGCCGCCACCTCCGGTGCTGCCAGGCCGGCGGTGACGTAGATCGCTGCACCCGAGACGACGACGATCGCCCCGACCTTGACGATCTTCTGCCACGACCACCGGTGCCGCTCCTGCGCGTCCTCGAGCCTTGCAGCACCGTCGTCCAGGGCCACAGCTGCGGCGTCGAGACCGGTGCAGACCTGCTCGATGTCCGCGAGCACGACGGCGATGGGATGCCCTGACGCGGCCGCGCCCGCCCCCGCCCACGTCATCGGCAGCGGAGCCACCACCGACCGGAGCTGACCCGCCAGATCTCGCAGTGCTCCCGACAACCGCCGGTACGTGGCAGCGAGAGCCCGCAACGCTGCCACGTCGTCGTCCGGCATCTGCGGGATGACCCAGGTCTGCTGCGCGGACGGAGCCCCGCCCGCCTCGTTCACTGCGGCCGCCGATACGACCGCACTGCTCGCCCCCGCGACATGCGCACAGCCTGCCGAGCGGGCGCGGTCACGAGGTGGAGTTGTCCACAACCAGCAGTTCAGAGGAGGATCGGGCGAGACCTCACCCGAAGATGAGCCCCCGCTGCTTCGCCTGCTGCAGCCAGCCCGGGTACTCGGTCATCATCAGGTCGTAGAGCTGGGCGTCACCGATGTCGGCCGGGTCCTTCACGCTGAAGAAGTCGGCGTTGTCGAGGAAACGTCCCTGCATGTCGTCGAGCTCCTCGAGGAACTGGAAGTCGCCGTTGAGCATCTGCGCGAAGCGGGCTCCGAAGCCCTTCTTCTTCGGCGGGGGCGGCGCACCGTCGGGCACGACGTTCTTGCTCGACTGCCCGATCGCCATGAACTGCCAGAAGATCGGCTCGAAGGACGACCACATGATCTGGTTGCGCGTGCCGGCCTGGTCGGTGGTCTGCCCGTCGGTGACGAACATGACGTAAACCGGCAGCTTGTCCTGCCGCGGGCTGTTCCGGGGACCGGCGTTGCCGTCCGGGAAGTAGTGCCGCCGCAACGACTGCATCGCCAGGTTGTAGTTGGTGCCGCCTTCCAGCCGGCGCCGGTTGATGAGGTTCTGCACCCAGCCCTGATGGTTGCGCAGGTCGAGCGGCCCCTCCTCGTAACCGCCGGTGCCGAAGGTGAAGACATCGCACGCGCCGTCGTCGTCGAACTGCACGGCGAGAGCGAGGATCCGCTCGCAGAGCTGCTGCACCTTCCCGGTCTTGTACAGCGACGTCATCGACGCGGAGATGTCGAGGCAGAGCGCGACGCGGGCGCGGTGCTCCGACAAGCCCTTCTTCTCCAGCGAGACGCCGGCCTTCTTGACCAGGTTGACCATCTCCGGCGGCTGGCCGGCGAGCTGCTTGTCCAGCCGGACCTGCTTGTTCATGTTGATCGCTCCCCCGCCGGCCGACGGCGGCGCCTGCGGCGGTGCGGCCGGTGGGGGCGCGTTCTGCCAGGACTGCGCCGGCGGCGGAGGGGGCGGCGCCTGGCTGGCGGGCGGCGCGGCGGGTCCGTCGTCGACGGTGATGCCGTAGTCGCCTGCTAGGCCGGCCAACCCCGTCGACCAGCCCTGCCCGACGGCTCGGAACTTCCACGCGCCCTGTCGCCGGTAGAGCTCACCGAAGACGAAGGCAGTCTCGGAGCTCGCGTCGGTGATGTCGAAGCGGACCAGCTCGGCGCCGGCTTCGTCGCTCAGCCGCAGGTGCAGCCCGGTTACCTGACCGAACGGCGTTCCGTCGGTGGACGCTGCGACCGCGACCGTCTCGATCTGCGCGGGCATTCCGTCGAGGTCGACCAGGAGCGCATCCGTTGTGCCGGACTTGCCCTGATGGGTGACCGACCCCTCGGGTGAGCGCGGCTGGTTGTAGAAGACGAAGTCCTCGTCGTTCCGGACCTTGCCGTTGCTGCCGAGCAGCAGTGCGCTGGCGTCGAGATCCG
>JAVEDQ010000238.1 GCA_030840885.1 Frankiaceae bacterium | reverse complement strand
CACGGCTCGGCCCGGCCTGCCGGAACTGCCGGAACCACTCGAGCCGTGAGCGAGACCGGCGGTCGTTCCGTCCCGTTCTTCTGCCCTTACTGCGGTGAGGAGGACCTCGAGCCGGTGGGGTCGCACGGCAGCTGGTGGTGTCACGCCTGCAACCGCCGCTGGTCGTTGCGGCTCGTGGGTGCCGGGCGGCCACCGGACGAGGCCCCGCCCGTCGGCCCGGATGCGCCTCGCGCGTAGCCTCCCGGCGTGATCACCCCGGCGCACGAGTTGGCTGAGCAGGTCCGTAGCGGGGTCACCACGGCCCGAGCCCTCACCGAGCAGGCGCTCGCTCGCATCCGGGAGCGCGACGGGGCCATCGGCGCCTTCCAAGTGGTGCGGCACGAAAAGGCGCCCGTCGAGGCCGACGCCGTCGACGCCCGTCCGGACAAGACGGCGCTCCCGCTCGCCGGGGTCCCGATCGCGGTGAAGGACAACATCCCGGTCACCGGCGAACCGATGCGCGTCGGTACCGAGGCCTCCGACCCGCGCCCGCAGTCGGCCGACCATCCCGTCGTCGCACGACTACGGGAGGCCGGGGCCGTCGTCGTCGGTCTGACCCGGGTGCCGGAGCTCTGCGTCTACGGCGCGACCGACTCCTCCTTCGGGATCACCCGCAACCCGTGGGACCGCGACCGCACCCCTGGGGGTTCGTCGGGTGGCAGCGCCGCGGCGGTCGCCGCCGGCATGGTCGTCGCCGCGCAGGGCAACGACGGGATGGGTTCGATCCGCATCCCCGCCGCGTGCTGCGGCCTCGTCGGCATCAAGCCCGGCGCCGGAGTGGTGCCCAGCGAGCTCGGGAACGGCTCCTGGTTCGGCCTCGCGGAGAACGGACCACTGACGACGACGGTGGCCGACGCGGCCCTGCAGCTGTCGGTGATGGCCGCCGACCCGTCGCTCGCCGGTGCGGCGACCCGGGCCCCCGGCGCCTTGCGGATCGCGGTGTCACTGAAGGCGCCGTCACCGGCCACCCCGGTCGACCCCGAGTTCGCCGATGCCGCCCGCCGTACCGCGGAGCTGCTGCGCTCGGCCGGCCACTCGGTGGTCGACCGTGAGCTGAAGCAGCCGTTGTCGACGGGGCTGGCATCGCTGGCGGTCTGGTTCGCGGGCACGGAGATGGATGCCCGCCTCATGACCGACCGCACCAAGTTGGAGAAGCGGGTGACACGGCACGCCGCCGCCGGTCGTGCGGTGATGAGGGCCGGCCTGCCGAAGGAGTCGAGCCGCGAGGCGTGGCGGGAGAGCGCGCTGCGCTTCTTCGCTGACATCGACGTCCTCGTGACGCCCGGGCTCGCGCAGGTGCCGCTGCCCTCGGCGCGCTGGGGGCAACGGAGCTGGCTGCGCAACCTCCGGGCGAGCAGCGGCTACGCGCCGTTCGGCGCGCCGTGGAACTTCGCGGGTTGGCCCGCGATGACCGTCCCGGCAGGGGTCCACTCATCGGGTATGCCGCTGTCTGTCCAGCTGGTCGCGCCGGCCGGGAACGAGTCGAGGCTGCTCGCGGTCGCGGCGCAACTCGAGGCGCTGGCGCCGTGGCAGCCGGTGGCACCCGTCTTCGCCTGAGCCCGGGCAGGCCCGCAGCGCAGCGCAACCCGGCCCGGGCCGACGCAGCACGGCCTATGCTCCCCGCGTGAGCTGGTGGCAGCGCGATGTCGTCGAGCCCGGCAAGCTTCCGCTGATGCTGTGCTTCACGGCCTTTGTCGTGACCTTCGTCGTGACCCGTGGGATCACGCGCGCCATCCGGGCGGGTCGCGGACCGTTCCGCGACAACGTCGGCGCGAGCGGGGTGCACGTCCATCACGCGGTGCCCGGCATCGTCCTGCTGATCGTCGGCGCGCTCGTGAGCGTGGGCACGGCTGCGGTGGACGAGACGGCGGGGACGGCGTGGTCCTGCGTCGGGGGCGTGCTGGTCGGCATCGGGATGTCGTTGGTCCTCGACGAGTTCGCCCTGATCCTCCACCTCTCCGACGTCTACTGGCAGGACGAGGGTCGCCTCTCGGTCGACATCGTCAGCCTCGCCGCCGCCTTTCTCGGCCTCGTCCTGCTCGGCTTCAGTCCGTTCGGGGTCAATGGCGTCGGCCACGCCGAGCTGGCGGTTCGGCTGACAGCGGTCGGGGTTCTGCTGCTGCACGGCGCGCTCCTGCTGACGTGCGTGCTCAAGCGCAAGTTCGGACTCGCGCTGTTCGGCCTGCTCCTGCCGCTGACGGCGCTGTACGGGGCCGTCCGGTTGGCCCGACCCGGCTCGGCCTGGGCCCGACGCCGGTACGACGCCGTCAAGACGACGCGTGCGGTCGACCGGGCGGTGGTCCTGGACCGACGGTGGGGCCCGCGGCTGCGCCGCTGGCAGGACCTGGTCGGCGGGGCCGTGTCGCCGGTGGTGCCGGTCGAGAACCGGGCTGGTCCCACGCCTGCGGTCGCCGGGTCGGGAACGACCGACGAGCCGGACGGGCCCAAGTCCGAGGTCAAGGCTTCGACCGCTCCCGAGTGAGTCCGCCATCACCGCGGCACCGAGATGTCAGCGCCGAGATATCAGCATCAAGGAGATGGTCGTGGCCAAGCAACACAAGTTCCTGCTCGACGAGTCGCAGATGCCGACCCGCTGGTACAACATCGTCCCGGATCTGCCGTCGCCGCCCCCGCCGCCGCTGCACCCGGGGACGCATCAGCCGGTCGGGCCCGACGACCTCGCGCCGCTGTTCCCGGAGGACCTGATCCTCCAGGAGGTCTCCACCGAGCGGTACATCGAGATCCCCGAGGAGGTGCAGGACATCTACCGGCTGTGGCGGCCCTCGCCGCTGTACCGGGCGCACAACCTGGAGCGGGCGCTCGGCACGCCGGCGCACATCTACTACAAGTACGAGGGCGTCTCCCCGGCCGGCTCGCACAAGCCGAACACCAGCGTGCCGCAGGCCTACTACAACGCGAAGAGCGGTGTCTCCAAGCTGACGACCGAGACCGGCGCGGGCCAGTGGGGGACCGCGCTCGCGTTTGCCTGCGCGCTGTTCGGGCTCGAGTGCGAGGTCTGGCAGGTCGGCGCGTCCTACGACAGCAAGCCCTCTCGCCGAACTGTCATCGAGACCTTCGGCGGGTCGGTGCACCGCAGCCCGTCGGAGCTCACCGAGATCGGGCGGAAGATCCTCGGCGATCTGCCGGACCACCCGGGCAGCCTGGGGATCGCGATCAGCGAGGCCGTCGAGGTAGCCGGCCAGGACGAGAAGATCCACTACGCGCTGGGCAGCGTCCTGAACCACGTCCTGCTGCACCAGACAGTGATCGGCGAGGAGGCGATCCTCCAGCTGGAGATGGCCGGCGAGCAGCCCGACGTCATCGTCGGCTGCACCGGCGGCGGCTCCAACTTCGCCGGGCTCGCCTTCCCGTTCCTGCGCGAGAAGCTCGCCGGTCGGATGAGCCCGACGATCCGGGCGGTGGAGCCGGCCTCGTGCCCGTCGCTGACCCGCGGGACCTACGCCTACGACTTCGGTGACACCGGCGGCTTCACCCCGCTGATGAAGATGCACACGCTCGGCCACGACTTCGTGCCCGACCCGATCCACGCCGGCGGTCTTCGCTACCACGGCATGAGCCCGCTGATCAGCCACGTCTACGAGCTCGGGCTCATGGAGGCGATCGCGGTGCCGCAGACCGAGTGCTTCGCCGCGGCGCTGCAGTTCGCGCGCAGCGAGGGCATCGTCCCCGCGCCGGAGCCGACGCACGCCCTGGCCGCCTGCATCCGCGAGGCGCTGGCGGCCAAGGAGGCAGGGGATGAGCGGGTCATCCTCACCGCCCTCTGCGGTCACGGGCACTTCGACATGGCCGCCTACGACGCCTACCTCGGCGGTCGCATGGTCGACGAGGAGCTGACCGACCAGCGGTTCGCCGAGCCGCTGACCCGTCTGCCGCAGATCGGCTGAACGCGCGCGTCCGTGGCGGCGTGATCGGGATCACAGCGGGGAGGAGGGCTGCGACGCTTTCCCGAGGAGACCCGCTATGAACCAGCTGACCGACTCCCTCGACCAGATCCTGCAGCAGACGGTGTCCGGGACGCCGGGAGTGCCGGGTGTCGCCGCCATCGTCACCGATCGAAACGGCAATCTCTACGAGGGTGCGGCCGGCGAACGGACGCTTGGCAGTGGTTCGGCCATGTCTCCGGACACCGTCTGTGCCATCTTCTCGACCACCAAGGCCATCACCGGGACGGTCTGCCTGCAACTCGTCGAGCAGGGCGCACTCGATCTCGATGCGCCCGCGAAGAACTACGCCCCGGCGCTCGGTGAGATCTCGGTGCTCGACGGCTTCGACCCCGATGGCGCCCCGGTGTTGCGTCCCCCGAAGCGCGACATCACCACGCGGATGCTGCTGCTGCACACGGCGGGGTTCGGCTACGACTTCTTCAACGAGAACTACAACCGGCTGGCGACCGATCACGGGCAGCCGAGCATCATCCAGGCCTCGCCGCAGGCGCTCCGTACCCCGCTGCTGTTCGATCCCGGTGAGCAGTGGGAGTACGGGTCCAACGTCGACTGGGCCGGCCAGGTGGTCGAGGGCATCACCGGCCAGCGACTCGGCGAAGCAATGGCCGAGCGGGTGTTCGCACCGCTGGACATGACCGATACCGCGTTCTCGATGACGCCCGACATGCGGGAGCGGTCGGCCGGCATGCACGCGCGGGCGGCGGACGGCTCGCTGAAGGTCATGGAGGGCTGGGAGCTGCCGCAGAACCCGGAGGTGCACATGGGAGGGCACGGGCTGTACTCGACGGCACTGGACTACGCCAAGTTCCTGCGGATGTGGCTCAACGACGGCGAAGCGCCCGTCGGGCGGGTCCTCGCCGCGGACACCGTGCGCATGGCCGAGCAGAACCACCTCGGCCAGTTGAAAGTGAAGGGCCTGCCGGGCGTCATCCCCGCCCTGTCCAACGACGCTGAGTTCTTCCCCGGCATGCCGAAGTCGTGGGCGCTCACCTTCATGATCAATGACGAGGACGCACCGACCGGCCGCCCCGCGGGATCGCTGGCGTGGGCCGGGCTCGCGAACCTCTACTACTGGATCGACCGTCGCAACAGCGTCGCGGGTTTCTGGGCGACGCAGATCTTCCCGTTCGCCGACCGCACCTCGGTCGGGGGTTACCTGGAGTTCGAGACGGCGACCTACGCGTCACTGCAGGCCGCTGCCTGAACTGCCCTTGCCTAAGCTGGCCGGTGCCGTCGCCGCAGGGAACCAGCGGGCGGTGCCGCCTCGTTCTCGCCGTAGAGCGGCATCCCTCCCGGCCCGCTCGGGGTGGAGCGCGCAGTGGATCTCACGGTGGATCTCGGAGCAGGTGCCAACCGTCCGTTGCCACCCGGGCCGGTCGAACTCACGGTGCCGGGCCCCTTCGATCTCTCCGCGCTCGTCCTCTCCGACGACGGCAAGGTGGCCGGCGACGCGGACTTCGTGTTCTTCAACCAGCCCGTGGCGCCCGGCGTGCGGCTCTCGGCCGGTTCCGTAACCGTCGACCCGGCTGGACTGCGACGCGGCGCTGTCCGGGTCGTGCTCCTGGTGAGCCCGGCGGACCTGACGACCCCGTTCGCGCGGCTGCCGATCCCGACGATGACCGTGAGCTCCCGCGGTGCTCCTTCGGCGCGGTTCCATGCCGTTGGGCTGGGCGCGGAGACCGTCGTGCAGCTCGGGGAGGTCTACCGCCACGGCGGTGGCTGGAAGCTCCGGGCGATCGGCCAGGGTTACGCCGACGGGCTCGCCGGACTCGCCCGGGACTTCGGCGTGGTGGTGGACGACGACGGATCCGCGCCGCCGGCCACACCTCCACCGGCTCCACGTTCACCGGCCACACCGCCACCGCCTCCGCCTGTACCCGGCCGGGGCGGGCTGTCCGCAGAGGTCGTCGCGGCGACGAACGTCGAACGGGCCCGCTTCGGGCTGCCGGCGTTGACGGTCGAGCCACGGCTCGCCGTGGCGGCGCAGGCGCACGGCGAGGACATGGTCGCCCGCCGCTTCTTCTCCCACGACTCACCCGATGGCCGGTCGGTCGCCGACCGGGTGCTCGCGGCCGGCTATTAGTACTCGGTGGTGGCCGAGAACATCGCGGCGGGTCAACGCACGGCGCCGGAGGTCGTCGACGGCTGGATGAACAGCCCCGGCCACCGGAAGAACATCCTCTCCCGCGACGTCTCGCAGATCGGGATCGGGTTCGCCACCGGCGGCGAGTACGGGACGATGTGGGTGCAGGTGTTCGGGACGCCGCGCTGAACATCCGACTGCGGGAATGCGGCGGTCAACGCCCCGCAGCGGCTCGTCGGTAGGTCTCACCCATCGCCCGGGCGGCGGAGGCGGTGGGGTGGATGCCGTCGTACGTCCAGCCCGGTCGGTAGGACCCGTGCAGCGCCACCGCGCCGTAGAAGTCGACGAGCCCGACGTGTTCGGCGGCGGCGAGTTGCCGGATCCGCCCGTTCAATGCCTCGCCGCGGGGGCGGAGCGCCGGGTCACTGAAGGGCGGGATGGTGCCGATCCGCACGACGGCGGGGAGCGCCTTCGCCCGGGAGATCAGGTCGGCGAGGTGCTGCGTGGTGACATCGGCGGGAACGCCCTGGAAGACGTCGTTGGTGCCGCCGAGCAGGACCACCTGTCGGGGGTGGTGGGCGGCGACGTCAGGCCCGAACCGGGCGAGCATCTGCTGGGTGGTGTTGCCGTTGATGCCGGCGTTCCAGCCGTAGCCGCCGTCGCAGGTCGCGTAGCTGAACCAGGACTGGTCGCCCTGGACGTTCCACGCCGGGTCACCCTTGCCGAGGGTGATCGAGTCGCCGAGCGCGACCGTCCGGCCCTCGTGCCCACGTTCGAAGCATTGCATCGCGGTGAGGTCGTCGACGAGCCGGAAACCCCAGCCGGTCACGGCGAGGACGAGAACGACCAGGACGGCGACGAGGGTGATCACCGGCCGCTTCTCCACCGGAGGAGGCTATAGCGCCGGGATCGCGCAGCGGGGCCCGGATAAGCGCGCTCAGGTGGTCAGGCTCGGGTGGTCGGGCTCGGGGTGGTCGGCCTCGGTCAGCCGACGACGAGCTCGATGACGCCCACGGCTACGGTGTCGCCGCGGACGAGCTGCCGTCCGCGCCGGTTCTCCGGTTGCCCGTTGACCGTGACCTCGCCGGTGGCGATGACGGCCTTGGCGTCGGCGCCGGAGTCGATGGCGTTCGCGAGCTTCAGGAACTGGCCGAGGCGGATGCTCTGGCCCGAGATGGCCACCTCGGTCATCGGCCGGGGCTCCGGGCCGGTGGGGACGTCATCGTCCGATTGTGCCCGTGCGTCCCTGGCCTTTAGTCCCTAGCCTTCAGTCCCTAGCCTTCGGTCGCTCGCCGGTCGTCCGCCGCCGCTCGTCGGCGAGCTCGGTCTGCAGGGCGGCGACGTGGTTCTCGAGCTCGAGGATGCGGCGGATGCCGTTGAGGCCGAAGCCGTCGGAGGCCATGCCGGCCACCCGGGCCACGGTCGTGACCTCGGACCGGCTGTACCGGCGCTGGCCACCCAGGGAACGACCGGGGCGGACGACGTCCTCGGTGTCGAGTCGTCGCAGGAATGCCGCCTGGACGCCGAGCATGTCCGACACCTGCCCCACGCTGTAGAGCGGGGCGTTCTCGTCGTCGATCGGCAGATCCACTATGGCCTCCTGCGGCGTCGGGTCGCCCGGTGGGCGGCAGGTCGGGAGCGGAACGGGCAGGACCTGCCGCCCACCCGGGACGTCAGGCGTCGACCGCGACCCGGTTCTCGGCCGCCGACACCTTCGTGCTGCGGCGCTGGGCGTTGATCGTCACCTTGCGCGGCTTGGCCCGCTCGGCCACCGGGAGGCGCAGCGTGAGCACGCCGTCGGTGTAGTCGGCCTCCATGGCGTCCAGGTCGAGCGTGTCGCCGAGGAACAGCTGCCGGCTGAAGGTGCCGTGGGGCCGTTCGGCGGCCAGCATCTCCACGCCGTCGCCGGAGGGGCGGGTGCGGGTGGCGTGGACGGTCAGGACGTTGCGTTCCACGGTGAGGTCGACCGACTCGGGGTCGATCCCCGGCAGGTCGAACTGCACCAGGAAGGTGTCGCCGGAGCGGTAGGCGTCCATCGGCATGGCCGAAGGCCGTGCAGGGGTGCCGAGCACCTGGCTGGTGAGCCGGTCGAGTTCACGGAACGGATCGGTACGCATCAACATGGTGGTCCTCCTTCCACCTCGTGGGACAAGAAAATTATAGCTCCGGACGTGAGAACCTGCAACCCCAGTTGGAACTTTTCATCGAACTGCTATGGAGGGGCGAGTGGAACCCGACGAGAGGTTCGGCGAGAGCCGGCAGCGGGACTCTGAGGCGGGCTAGGCGACAGGCTCGGAAGTAGGAGCGGCGTGTCGTCCACCGGCTCGCCGGAGGCGTGGTGTCCGCCGAGCGAGGGGGTTTACTTCCCTCGCGTTCGAACATATGTTCGACGAGCGGATGAAGCCCTGCGCAGCCAGCGTACGGCTTCCGTGCCGCTCAGATGTCGGGTCGGGCGGGGCGTGGGGAAGCGCTCCGCCCGACCCGGCTGCCGCCTTCCCCCGGCGTAGACAGCACGTCGTCGGCCTGTACCTACAGGCCAGAGGGAGGGTGAGATGAGCCGCCGCCATGCCGACATCGTCGAGGTGCGTCGCCGGGACGACGTCCCCGAGCAGTTCCTGTGGCACGGCCGGCTCTACCAGGTGCGCGAGGTGCTGGCGCGCTGGGTCGAGGCCGGCGCCTGGTGGCGTTCGGCCCCGAGCAGCGCCCTGTTCGACGGCTCGGCCGCTGCCCGTCGGCCGGCCGAGACGCTGACGCTCGCACCCATCCCGTCTTCGCCCGCCTGGGCCCAGCGGGCCTGGGGAGAACCGGCTCCCGACGTCGGTGCCGCCCTCGGTCCGATGACGCTGGACGACGGCGAGCGTGAGTTCTGGCGGGTCGAGGCCCAGGCCGGCCGTACCGCGTCGCCCGGCGTCTATGACCTCTGCTTCGACTGGTCGGCCAACCGCTGGCAGCTCGTGCGGGTGGTGGACTGATGGCCGCCACGACCACGACTGCCACGACCACGACTGCCACCGTCGAGCCGAAGGCACTGCCGGTGAACTCCCGGCCGACCCCGTCGGTCCCGGCGTTGTTCGTGGCCGCCCGGAACGGCCTGCTGGACGCCGAGGCCGCCCAGGTCCCGCGGGAGCGCTACGCCCTGGCCCATCTCGCCGCGCTGCGGGCGGCGGCAGCCGTCCTCGCGGCCCGCGCCCGTCCGGCCCAGACCCGTCGCCGCCCGGTCAGCGCGTGGCAGGTGCTCTCTTCGGTGGCTCCCGAGCTGCGGGAGTGGGCCGAGTTCTTCTCCGCCGGAGCGACCAAGCGCGCAGCAGCCGACGCCGGTCGACCGGTGGCGTCCCAGCGGGAGGCCGACGACCTGATCCGGGACGCTGCCCGCTTCCTCGCCGAGGCCGAGGCGTACCTCGGCTTCGCGCATCAGCCCGTACTCCACGCGAGTTGACGTCGTGTCCGATCCCTTCGTGCATCTGCACGTCGCCTCCGGTTACTCTCTGCGACACGGCGGATGCTCTCCGTCGGTTCTGGTTGAGCGGGCGGCGGATCACGGCATGTCCGCCCTGGGCCTCACCGACCGGGACGGCGTCTACGGCGCGGTCCGGTTCGCCAAGGCGTGCCGCGATGCCGGCATCCGTCCGATCCTCGGGACCGACCTCGCCGTGCGCCCGACGTCGCTCGAGGTGTCCCGCTCGACCGGGTCGCCTGGTCCTGCTATACGGCCCGGCCGGACCCCGGCCCGCGGTGGTGCCTTCCTCGACCCCGGCCTGCCGCGGGTCACCCTGCTGGCCGGCGGTCGCAGCGGGTGGGGTGCGCTGTGCCGTCTGATCACCGCCACGCACCTGGCGGGGGAGCGGGGCCAGCCGATCACGACCCTAGAACTGATCGCCGAGCATGTCGCCCTTGCCGCCGCCCGCGGCGGTTCGCTGCTGGTGCTGCTCGGCCGGAACTCAGAGGTGGGGCGCGCGGTCGCGGCCAGGCGTCCCGACCAGGCCCTCGCGCTGCTGCAGCGGTGGCGCTCCGCCGTTCC
>JAVEDQ010000233.1 GCA_030840885.1 Frankiaceae bacterium | reverse complement strand
CTGCATGTAGAGCGACCAGCCGCCGACCGCGCTGCCCTGGCAGATCAGGACCCCTTCGGCTCCATTGGACGGGATCTCGACCTCCGCGGTGATGCTATGCGGACGGTTGAGCACCCGCGGCCCGGCGAAGAAGGGCACCGTCTGGGTGTTCGGCCGGAAGACGTAACGGTCGCGTGTCTCCGCGATCTGCGGTCGTTCGGCGCCGATCCGTTCCAGGACACCGGCGTCGATCGGAAAGACCCCGTACTTGCCGGCCTCGATGTACCAGAGGGCGATCATCTCGATCAGCTTGTCCCGGCGCTCCTCGGCCAGGTCGACGGTCTCGGCGATGTCTTCGTCGATGTGGTACAGCTCCCAGTGGTGGGCGTCGAGGTCGCCGAGCTGGCCGGCGGAGATGATGCTTCCGAAGGGCCTGCTGGCCTCGGTGAAGGACGGGCCGGGCCAGGGACAGACGGCCCGCCAGCCGTCGTGGTCGATCGCCCGGTGACCGAACATCTCGAAGTACTGCGTGCGGTGCCGAGTAGCCGCCGATGCGTCGTCGAAGGTGTAGGCCATGCTGACGCCGTGCATCGGGGATTGGGGAACACCCCGGATCTCCGCGGGGGGTTCGACGCCCAACACGTCCAGCAGGGTGGGCACGATGTCGACGAGGTGGGCGTACTGGGTGCGGACCTCGCCGCGCGCCGTGATGCCCTTCGGCCACGAGACGAGGAACGGGTCGGTGGTGCCGCCCCGGTACGTCTCCCGCTTCCACCGACGGAAGGGCGTGTCCCCGGCCCAGGTCCAGCCCCACGGATAGTGGTTGAACGTGGTGGGACCTCCGATCTCGTCGATCAGCTTCATGCTGTCCGCGAGTGACTCCGGCGCGTTGTTGAAGAACTGCGCCTCATTCGTCGTCCCGGTGACGCCACCTTCCGGGCTTGCGCCGTTGTCCGACACCACCATGACGATGGTGTTGTCGAATTCGCCGGTCTCGCGGAGGAAGTCGAGCACCCGCCCGATGTGGTGATCGGCGTGCGAGAGGAAGCCGGCGTAGACCTCCATCATGCGGATCGCGAGCCGCCGCGAGTCGGGGGACAGGGATTCCCACTCCGGGACGTCCGGGTCGTGGCGCGACAACTCGGCATCGGCGGGCATGACGCCGAGTTCCTTCTGCCGGGCGAACGTGCGTTCCCGGTAGACCTCCCATCCGTCGTCGAACGCGCCGCGGTAGCGATCCGCCCACTGTTTCGGCACGTGGTGCGGGGCGTGGGCGGCGCCGGTGCAGTAGTGCAGGTAGAACGGCTTGTTCGGAGCCACCTGCTTGGAGTCGGCGATGAACTCGATCGCCTTGTCGGCGAGGTCGGCGTCGAGGTGATAGCCCTCCTCCGGGGTGCCGGGCGGTTCCACCTGGTGGTTGTCGTACACCAGCTCCGGGTGCCACTGGCTGGTGTCTCCGCCCAGGAAACCGTAGAAGCGCTCGAAGCCCCGGCCCAGTGGCCAGCGGTCGTAGGGGCCGGCAGCGGATTCGAATTCCGAAGGCATCAGGTGCCACTTGCCGACCATGTAGGTGTTGTAACCCTGCTGCAGCAGTATCTCGGACAGGAAGCCGTTCTCGAACGGGATGCTGCCGTTGTAACCCGGGAAACCCGTCGCCAACTCGTTGATCGCGGCGGTGGCATTCGCATGGTGATTGCGACCCGTCACGATGCACGAGCGGGACGGCGAGCACAGCGCTGTGGTGTGCATATTGCGGTACAGCAGGCCACCGGCCGCCAAGGCGTCGAAGTTGGGTGTCGCGATAGGGCTCCCGTAGCACCCGAGCTGTCCGTACCCGACGTCATCGAGGACGACGACGAGGACGTTGGGAGCGTTCGGCAAGGCCCTCACCAGCTGTGGCCAAGCGGGCTCCGATTCGTCCGTCGTCCGTCCGATCGTGCCGGGGAAGGTCCGGCCGGGCTTGTACTCGTTCAGCGGCATGGTGCCTGCCCCTCGGTGTCGATCTGGCTAGGGGCGTATATGACTCCGAGATCCACCACTCGGCATCACCCGGTCCGGGTGAGCCCCGAATCGCCTGGGGCGGAGCGCCGCCCAGCGCGGGTCTCGGCGGTGCCCGTCGCGGGGTCCTGGTCGGCCGAACCGGCCGGTTCCTTCACCCCTGCCGCTGGGTGAGCGCAGACGCACTCGCGGTCGAGCCGGCCCTTCGCCGTGCTGACACACCACCGCCGGGCGACCTCATCGTGGTCCACGGCGGCATGCACGCACTCCGTGCAACCGCCGAGCATTCCGATGCGGTTGGCCTCGACTTCCATCGCACCACTTCAGCAAGGCCGGCGTCGGCTCGCATCCTCCGATGAGGGTGAACGCTCGAGCCGGCCGGCGCAGGCTGCGCCGTCTCGTGAGCAGTCCTACGCGCTGCCCTGCGCGCCTGCCGCCGCGACGCTGGCCGCCACCAGATCGCTCCGGTGGACCCACGTGTCGGCGAGCGTCGCGCCGGACCCTTGCAGCAGGAGGTCGCGCAGGGGGATCGCCCACCGGTGCTCGAACAGCGCCACCGCTGCCGTGGTGCCCGGGGGGACGACGTCGGCCAGCGACCAGAGATCCACCGGATCGGGTCTCGGCGGGTCCGGACTCTCCGCCTGCGCGGGAATGCCCGAACCCTGAGTACCGACCAGCGCCCGGGCGAACGCCCCGTAGGACTCGCGCTCCTCCCACGACAGCGCTGTCATCGCCAACTCTTGGACGACGCCTCGGTCATCCGCCCGGATCAGCAGCAGATCCAGAAGTCGGACCACGTCGTAGTCGCGCAGCCGACGGAACTCCGCCAGCAGCTCGGGAGACGGTCCATGGCTGCCGAAGCCCGCGACCAGAATCTGCACAGGACCGATGATCATTGGCTTGGGTGCCTCTCTGCG